>JAQGMU010000343.1 GCA_028292195.1 Ramlibacter sp.
CTTCTTCTGGCCCGGGATGATCCAGAAGAACACGTTGGCGCTCATGGCGGTGGCGATCATCGCGCCCACCAGCAGGAAGGCGGCACGGCCGGCGAACCAGTGGCAGGCCAGCCAGGATGCCACGCACACCAGCAGCAGCACCAGCGCACCGACGATGGCCTCGCCGTTCTTGCGGTGGCCAAAGACCTGGCAGATCGCGTCGTACAGGATCCAGAACACCACGAGGAACGACAGCGCCACGCCGATGGCGGCGCCCGGCTGCCAGTTCATCAGCGACTTGTCGATCAGGTAGGTGCCGGCGTTCCACAGGTAGGACACCGTGAACAGCGCGAAGCCGGACATCCAGGTGGAATAGCTTTCCCAGAAGAACCAGTGCAGGTGCGGCGGCAGCTTCGGCGGCTGCACCGCGTACTTCACCGGGTGGTAGAAGCCGCCGCCGTGCACGGCCCACAGCTCGCCGGTGGCGCCTTCGCCGCGCAGCTGTTCGTCGGCCGGCGGCGTCAGGCTGCTGTCGAGGAAGACGAAGTAGAAGGACGAACCGACCCAGGCGATCGCGGTGATGACGTGCACCCACCGCAGCAGCAGGTTGGCCCAGTCGAGGAGATAGCTTTCCATGGCCGTCTATCCGAAGGACCTGCTCACCACCGCGGGCGCTCTGAGCAGAGTTGTGTCGCGCACATTCCTCGGAAGCGCCGCTGCGACTGTGGACGCAAGTGTATACACGTTTTGGGCTTCACGGAAGCGGTGCTTGCAAGAGTTGCGCCGCCACCGCCACCGCGATCACCTCGGGCTGCTTGCCGGTGATGCCGGGCACGCCGATCGGACAGGTGACCTGTGCCAGTTCCTGCTTGCGAAAGCCCCGCTCCTCGAGCCGGTGCCGGAAGGTCGCCCACTTGGTCTTGCTGCCGATCAGGCCGACATAGGGCAGGTCGCCCTGCTCGCGCAGGCGCTTCAGGCAGGCCGCGACCACGTCCAGGTCCTCTGCGTGGCTGAAGCTCATGATCAACACGCGCGAGTGCGGCGCCAGGTCCGCCACCGCCGCCTGCACCGGGTCGGAGTGCTCGCAGGCCACGTTGGCCGGCACGTCGTCCGGGAAGATCTCGTCGCGGCTGTCGATCCAGGTGACGGCGAAAGGCAGCGGCGCCAGCACCTTCACCAGCGCCTTGCCGACGTGGCCGCCGCCGAACAGCGCCAGCGGTGCGCGCTCCGCCTGCAGCCGGCGTTGCAGATCCGGGACATCCGTGGCTCCCAGGCGGTCGAAGCGAAGGTGCACCACGCCGCCGCAGCACTGGCCCAGGCTCGGGCCCAGGGCGTAGCGCCGCAGCGCGTCGCCGCTCGTCCCCGACAGCCGGCGGCGCGCTTCGGCGATGGCGTCGAATTCCAGGTGCCCGCCGCCAATGGTGCCGTGCACCGCGTCAGTGAACACCAGCATCCAGGCGCCGGCTTCGCGCGGCACCGAACCCTGGGCGTCGTGCACGGTGACCAGGACGGCGTCTTGCGCCGCCAACCGCGCCGTGATTTCTTTGCTCGCCGGCATTCTCTTTACAGTGCAACCATTCGCAAGTACATCGGAAGTTCCGCAACCTAGGTCATCATTAAACAGCGGCGTGGCGTTTCATCGTTGCGCCGGCTTGTCGGCCCGCGTATCACTTGCAGGAACCATGATGAAGCATTACTCCTCACTGCGCTACCTGACTCCCTTAGCGGCCTGCGCCGCCGCCTTGCTGGCTTCGTGCACCTCGGTGCCGCTGCCCGAGGAGCCCTCCCGGCGTGCCGCCGTGGCCGGGGCCGCGCCAGCCACGGCGGAGGCCCAGGTCCTGGTCGAGCCCGTGGTGACCCAGGCGCCGCACCACGCCGGCACCTCCAATGCGAACAACCCGCGCGCCTATCGCGCCGACGCCGCCCAGCACATCTACGCGATGAACTCCAATCGCATCTGGAAGGGCCGCCTGCCGCCGCTGCTGTACGCCATCGGCGTGCTGCAGGTGGAAGTCGACAACCGCGGCAACGTGCGCAACATGAGCTGGATGCGCGCCCCCAAGCACGCGCCGGAAGTGATCGCCGAAATCGAACGCACGGTGCGCGCCGCCGCCCCCTACCCGGTGCCGGCCCGCATGGGCAAGGTGGTCTACACGGATACGTGGCTGTGGCACAAGAGCGGTCGCTTCCAGCTGGATACCTTGACCGAAGGGCAGGACTGAGCTTCGCAGGTCATTCACGACCCCCGATACGTCGAATAACTCCACGGGCTCACCAGCAGCGGCACGTGATAGTGCTGGCTGGTGTCCGCGATGCCGAAGTCCAGCGTGACCCGGTCCAGGAAGGGCGGGTCCGGCAGCTGCACGCCGCGGGAGCGGAAGTACGGCGCCACGTCGAACGCCAGGCGGTAGCTGCCCCGCTTCAGGCTGGCGTTGTCGAACAGCGGGCCTTCCGGATTGCGGCCGTCGCCATCGAGCACGAAGCTTTTCACCAGCAACGGCCGCCCGCCCTCCATCGCATAAAGCTCGACCGCCATGCCCCCCGCCGGCGTGCCGTGCATGGTGTCGAGGACGTGCGTGCTCAGGCCCATAGCCCATCTCCAAAAGATTGTGGACCGGAGTGTATACACTTTTCCGGCTTGCGGCTATCATGCGCGCCATGGAGCCCACCCCCACCCGCGTCATTGCCGACGCGCTCACCCGCGCCATCGTCGAGCACCGGCTGCAGCCGGGCACCAAGCTGGCCGAGCAGAAGCTGGCCGACCACTTCGGCGTCTCGCGCACGCTGGTGCGCCAGGCCCTGTTCCAGCTGGCGCAGAACCGGCTGGTGAAGATGGAGAAGGCGCGCGGCGCCTTCGTGGCCGCGCCCACCGTCGAAGAAGCGCGCCAGGTCTTCCAGGTGCGGCGCATGCTGGAAACCGAGATGACGCGCCAGTTCGTGCGCAGCGTCACCCCGGCCAGGATCAAGGCCTTGCGCGAGCACATCGCGCAGGAGAAGGCCGCCCTCGACAACCGCGACCTCAAGCGCATCGAGTTGCTGGGCGACTTCCACGTTCGCATCGCGGAGCTCACCGGCAATGAAGTGCTGGTCCGCATCCTGCGCGACCTGGTTTCGCACAGCTCGCTGATCACGCTGATGTACCAGCGCGACGCCGCCGCCGCGCACTCGCAGGAGGAGCACGTGGAACTGGTGAAGGCCATCGCGGCGAAGGACGAGAAACTGGCCGTCCGCCTGATGGAGGAGCACCTGCTGCACGTGGAAGCGAGCCTGGCTTTCCACAAGCCGGTCCCCAGCAACGACATCGCACTGGCACTCGCATGAACACCACCTACGATTCCACCGCGCCCTACCCGCGCGACCTGGCCGGCTACGGCCGCAACCCGCCGCACGCGCGCTGGCCGGGCAACGCCCGCATCGCCGTGCAGTTCGTCCTGAACTACGAGGAAGGCGGCGAGAACTGCGTGCTGCACGGCGACCCGGCCTCCGAGCAGTTCCTGTCCGAGATGTTCAACCCGGCAGCCTTTCCCGAGCGCCACCTGAGCATGGAAGGCATCTACGAATACGGTTCGCGGGTGGGCGCCTGGCGCCTGCTGAAGGAGTTCGAGCAACGCGGCCTGCCTTTGACGGTGTTCGGCATCAGCACGGCGCTCGAGCGCCACCCCGAGCTGACGCAGGCCTTCGTCGAACTCGGGCACGAGATCGCGTGCCACGGATTGAAGTGGATCCACTACCAGAACGTGGACGAGGCCATCGAGCGCGAGCACATGCGGGTCGGCATGGAGATCATCGAGAAGCTCACCGGCGAACGGCCGCTGGGCTGGTACACCGGGCGCGACAGCCCCAACACGCGGCGGCTGGTAGCCGACTACGGCGGCTTCGAATACGACAGCGACTACTACGGCGACGACCTGCCGTTCTGGATGAAGGTGAAGAAGAGCGACGGCAGCACCGCGCCGCAGCTGGTGGTGCCGTACACGCTGGACTGCAACGACATGCGCTTCGCGCTGCCCCAGGGCTTCTCGCACGCCGACCCGTTCTTCCAGTACCTGCGCGACAGCTTCGACGTGCTGTACGCCGAGGGCGAGGAAGCGCCGAAGATGATGAGCATCGGCATGCATTGCCGACTGCTCGGGAGGCCGGGCCGCATCGTCGCCCTGCAGCGGTTCCTGGACCACATCGCGAAGCATGACCGGGTCTGGGTCTGCCGCCGCATCGACATCGCCCGCCACTGGAAGCAGGCGCATCCCTACCTGGACATCTGACATGGCCCTCACCATCGAACGACTGAATGCCGCCGGCGGCGCCGAGGCGGCGCAACTGCTGGACGGCCTGTACGAGCATTCGCCCTGGATCGCGCAGGCGGCGCTGGCGCAGCGGCCCTTCCGCTCGCTCAGCCACCTGAAGCAGGTGATGGCGAACCTGGTGCGCGAAGCCGGCGCAGAAAAGCAGCTGGCCTTGATCCGCGCCCACCCTGAACTGGCCGGCAAGGCC
>JAQGMU010000381.1 GCA_028292195.1 Ramlibacter sp.
TGAGGTTGGGCGTGAGCACCGAATACCGCACACCCGGCTGGCGCGTGATGCCGGCCATGACATCGGTGGCATCGGCCATCTGCGGCACCCATTTCGGTGACACGAAACTCGTGACCTCGATCTCGCGCAGCCCGGCCTGCTGCAGACGCTGCACAAGCTCGATCTTGACAGCCGCCGGCACCATCTGTTTTTCGTTCTGCAGCCCGTCGCGCGGGCCGACGTCGACGAGCTTCACTTTGCTGGGGTAGCCCATGAGACTCAGTATCCTCTCTGCCGGTCAACCACTCCGACGATGGGTTCTCCGCGACTGAACGCGCGGATCTTGCCGGCGATCTGCGCGATGCTCTCCTCGCGCAGCGTGCGTGCCGAGGTGTGCGGCGTGACCGTGATCTTCGGGTGCGCCCAGAACGGATGCTCAGTCGGCAGCGGCTCGATGCGGAACACGTCCAGCGCCGCCCCGGCCAGCCGGCCTTCGTCCAGGAGCGCGATCAGGTCCTCGTCGACCAGGTGGGCGCCGCGCGCCACGTTGATGACATAGCCGCCGGGCAGCAGTTGCGACAGCGTGGCGCGGTTCATGATGCCGCGCGTGTCGTCCGTCAGCGGCAGCAGGCACACCAGCACCCGCGTGCCGGCGAGGAAGTCGGCGAAGCCCGCGTCGCCGGAGAAGCACTGCACGCCGGCCACGTCCCTGGCGCGGCGGCTCCAGCCGCGCACCGGGAACTCGAAGGCGGCCAAGGCCTGCGCCACCCGCTGGCCCAGCACGCCCAGGCCCATCACGCCCACCGGGAAATCGGCGCGCAGCCGCGGCTTGCGAAAGCCCCACCTGGATTGCGCTTCGTCGCGCGCGTAGGCATCGAGTTCGCGGAAATGGCGGATGACGGCATGGCAGACGAACTCCGCCATCTGTACCGACATGCCGGCATCGTCCAGCCGCACCACCACCGCGTCCGGCGGCAGCCGCAGCTTGAGCAGGGCGTCGACACCGGCGCCTGTGTTGAAGATGCCCTTGAGTTGCGGCTGGTCGTCGCAGAAGGCCTGCGGCGGCGACCACACCATGGCGTAGTCGGCCGGCGGCGCGCCGGGCTGCCATTCGGAGACTTCGGCCTCGGGCAGGGCGGCTTGCAGGCCATCGACCCAGGGGGCGGCCTTGGTGTCGGAGCAGCAGACGGTGATTCGCATGGGGATATTGTGGCGCGGGCGGCGCCGGGGTTGCCCCACCCGCCTTCGTAGGCTGGGGTGACCGGAGGGAACCCCAGCGTTCAGGCGGAGAGCTTCAACAACTCCGCCCCTTCCGCCACCTGGTCCCCCGGCGCATAAAGGAGCTCCGCCACCGTCCCATCCGCCGGCGCCGCGATGGTGTGCTCCATCTTCATCGCCTCCATCACCGCCAGCGCCTGGCCCTTGCTGACCTTGTCGCCGGCCTTGACGGAGAACGAGACCACCTTGCCGGGCATCGGGGCAGTCAGCCGGCCGCCTTCGGCCGCATGGTCGCCGGCATGCGCCAGCAGGTCGATCGACACGATCTGCGCGGCGCCGGCCTGCGTGAACACATGGTCCGTCTCGCCCAGCGTGTAGACCACGGCGCGGGTGCGCCCGCCGCCCGATTGCAGCTCGATCGCATCCCCCGTCGCGCGGAATGCCAGCGGCATGGACCTGGCGCCATTCACCGCCAGCACCAGCGCGCCGTCGTGCAGGTAGCGCAGCGCCGCCTTGGTGTGCGTGCCGCCGAACTCGAACTCGAACAGGCGCACCCCTTCGCCGTGCGAGCGCCAGCCGGCGCGGCGGCTGAACGGGTCGTCGCCGGCCAGCGCCTGTTCGTCCAGCAGCGTCCTGGCCACCGCGGCCGCGGCCGCCAGCTCGAAACCCACCGGCTGCTGGTTGAACAACACGGCCTGTTCGCGCGGGATCAGGGCCGTGTCGAGGTCGGCCTGGGCGAACGACTTGCTCTTGACCACGTAGCGCAGGAACTGCACGTTGGTGGCCAGGCCGGCGATGTGCGTCGCCGCCAGCGCCTCGTCCAGCCGCGCCAGCGCCTCTTCGCGCGTCGCCCCATGGACGATCAGCTTGGCGATCATCGAGTCGTAGTAGGGCGAGATGGCATCGCCCTCGCGCACGCCGTCGTCGATGCGCACCGGGCCGCGCTGGAAGGCGGTGGCTGGCGGCTTGCGGTAGACGTGCAGCGTGCCGGTGGCCGGCAGGAAGTTGTTGTCGGGGTTCTCGGCGCAGATGCGCGCCTCGATCGCATGGCCCTGGATGCGCAGTTGCTCCTGCTTCAAGGGCAGCGGCTCGCCGGCCGCCACCCGCAGCTGCCACTCCACCAGGTCCAGCCCGGTGATGGCTTCGGTGACCGGGTGCTCCACCTGCAGCCGCGTATTCATCTCCATGAAAAAGAAGTTCATCTCGGCGCCGCGCTGCTCCACGATGAATTCCACCGTGCCGGCGCCGACGTAGTTCACGGCGCGGGCCGCCGCCACCGCGGCCTCGCCCATGCGCTTGCGCATCGCCTCGGTCATGCCCGGCGCCGGCGCTTCTTCCAGCACCTTCTGGTGGCGCCGCTGCACCGAGCAGTCGCGCTCGAACAGGTAGACGCAGTTGCCCTGGGTGTCGCCGAACACCTGGATCTCGATGTGGCGCGGCCGGGTGACGTACTTCTCCACCAGCACGGCCTCGTCGCCGAAGCTGTTGCGCGCCTCGCGCTGGCACGACGCCAGCGCGGCCTGGAAATCGGCGCCCTGTTCCACCGCCCGCATGCCCTTGCCGCCGCCGCCGGCGCTGGCCTTGATCAGCACCGGGTAGCCGATGCGGTCGGCCTCGCGCTGCAGCAGCGCCGGGTCCTGGTCGGCGCCGTGGTAGCCCGGCACCAGCGGCACGCCGGCCTTCTCCATCAGCTGCTTGGCCTCCGCCTTCAGGCCCATCGCCTGGATGGCCGAAGCCGGCGGGCCGATGAACACCAGCCCGGCCTGCGCGCACGCGGCGGCAAAGGCCTCGTTCTCGCTGAGGAAGCCGTAGCCGGGGTGGATCGCCTCGGCGCCGGTGGCTTGCGCCGCGGCGATGATGCGCTCCCACTGAAGGTAACTCTCCTTGGGCGCGCTGCCGCCAATGTGCACGGCTTCGTCGCAGGCATCGACGTGCTTGGCGTGGGCGTCGGCGTCGGAATAGACGGCGACGGTGCGGATGGCCATGCGGCGCGCGGTGGCCGCCACGCGGCACGCGATCTCGCCCCGGTTGGCGATGAGGATCTTCTTGAACATCTAAGGGTTTCCTTGGGGAGCGCCGCGGCCGGCGACGAAGCTTTGCAGCCCGCGCAGCACCGTGCGCAGGAACTTGACCAGCACCACCAGCAGCACGATGGCAAGCGCGATCGACAGCAGCAGCACGACGGCGAACAGCGCGGGATGGGTGGCGGCCAGCCACAGCATGAAGACGACGAAGCCGTCTTCGAACAGCGATACGAAGATGTTGGAGAAGGGCTCGGGCGAGGTGTTCACCGCCGCCCGCGTGGTGAGCTTGGCCGCGTGGCTGGTGGCCGCGAGCGTGCCGCCCAGGATCGCGGCGATCCAGGCCGCGGCGGGGCCGTCGGCGCCCAGCACTCCGGCCGCCAGCGCCGCGCCGGCCGGAATGCGGATGAAGGTGTGGACCGTGTCCCAGACCGTATCGATGAACGGGATCTTGTCGGCGAAGAATTCGATGAAGCACATGAAGCCGCTGGCGGCCAGCACGCCCGGGTGCTCCAGCACCTGCAGGCCGGCCGGCAGGGCTATCCAGCCCAGGTAGCCGGCGGCGCCCACCAGGAACACCGCGGCGTACAGGCGGATGCCGCTCACCCAGCCGAGCGCCGCCGCCAGCGCCAGCAGCTGCGGGGTGCCCATGAGGTGGCCGAGCGAGTCCATGGCGAAGCGCTCAGGATTCCGGCAGCCAGTTCGGCTTGCGCTTCTGCAGGAAGGACTGCACGCCCTCGCGGCCCTCGGGCGTGGCGCGGATGTCGGCGATGCCGGCCACCGTCATCGCCACCAGCTCCGGCGTGATCTCGCGGCCCGCCACGTCCTGCACCAGCTTTTTGCAGGCGCGCACCGCGGCCGGGCCGGCACTGGCCAGCGCGTTGGCGATCTCGGCCACCTTGGTCTCGAGGTGGCCGCTGCTCACCACCTCGTGGAGGAAGCCGATGCGATGCGCCTCCGCCGCGGTGAAACGCTCGGCCGACAGGAAGTAGCGGTGCGCGGCCCGCGCGCCCATGGCGCGGATCACGTACGGGCTGATGGTGGCCGGGATCAGGCCCAGCCGCGTCTCGCTCAAACAGAAGTGCGCCGTGTCCATCGCCACCGCGATGTCGCAGGCCGCGACCAGGCCGGTGCCGCCCGCGTAGACGTCGCCCTGCACCTTGGCGATGGTCGGCTTCGGGCACTCGTAGACGGCGCGCAGCATCTCGGCCAGGGCCGCTGCATCCGCGAGGTTCTCCTCGCGGGTGTAGTCGGCCATGCGCTTCATCCAGTTCAGGTCGGCGCCGGCGCAGAAGGCCGGCCCCTTGGCCGCCAGCACGATGCAGCGCACCGCATCGCGCCCGCCCAGGTCGCGGAAAGCCGCCGTCACCATGGGAATGAGTTCGTCGTTGAAGGCGTTGCGCACCTCCGGCCGGTCTAGCGTGATGGTGGCGATGGCGCCGCTGACGTCGGTTTGCAGCATGGGGCTCTCCTTGCCGGCTACTTCGTCCAGACGACGGAGCGGTTCACCGCATACAGCTTGCACTGGACCCTGGCCGCGCGTTCGCAGCCGACCACGGCGCGTTCCACCGGGTCGGTCGGCAGCGTCGAGTCCTGCGGCCGCAGGCCCGCGGCGCCAAAGAAATAGCCGGTCGCCGAAATGGCGTAGGCCTTGGGGGTCGGGAAGGCCAGCCAGTCGCGGTAATGCTGGCGGCCGCGGTCGGACAGGTAGGGAATGGCGTCGACGTCGTCGATGGCGGCGAACCCGCTGGCGATGCGGGCCGGCTGGGCCGGCGCCGGCTGTGCGGCCTGCGGCGCGGCGGCTACCGGCTGCTGCGGTGCGTACTGCGGCACCGGCGGCGCCATCACCGGCTGCGCGCCGCGGCTCACCACGCCCTTGAGGTCGACCACGCCGCGCGAGTGGCCGATGTGGCACTCGTACACCTGCGGGCTGTCCATCACCACGTTGTTGTAGTTGCCGACGATGCCGACCACTGCCGTCGCGCCTTGGGTGCGCGCCCGCTGCTGCAGGTCCATCAGCGCCTTGCGGAAGGCGTCGAGGCAGACGACTTCGTCGGCGCGCCGGACGCGGGCGCCGCCGCCATTGGGGGGACCGAACGGATCGGCAACTGCGTGCACCGTAACGAACCCGGCCTCATTGGCGGACGCGCTGGCGGCGCCGAAGCGCAGTGCGATGTCGCCGGCGAGCAGCGCCCGCGTACCCGGGCTGCGCAGGGCGGGCTCGATCGGCAGCAGCAGCCTGTCGTTGCGCGCCGAGGCAATGCCCGCGGCAAGCAGCAGCACGGCGGCCAGCAGCCAGCGGGCGGCGGAATGACGGGAAAAGGCACTGTTCACGCGGTCTCCTCGTTTTCAGGACTTTCGATTCTGCAATCAATAGCGCTTGGCCGCCTCTTCCAGCATCACCTCCGTGGCGCCGCCGCCAATGGCCAGCACCCGGGCGTCGCGCCAGAGCCGTTCCACCGCCGTTTCGCGGATGAAGCCCATGCCGCCGTGAAATTGCTGGCAGGTGGACACCACCTCGTTGACCAGCTCGCCGGTCAGGGCCTTCAGCATCGAGACTTCCTGCACGATGTCGTGGCCCTGGGTCACGCTCCAGGCGCAGTGGTACATGAACTGGCGGGCGGCGCGTGTCTTGGCATCCAGCATGGAAATGCGCTGGCGGATGGTCTGCTGGTCCCACAGCACGCCGCCGAAGGCCTGGCGCTGGCGCACGTAGTCCAGCGTGTGGCGCAGCGCCTGCTGGCAGTGGCCCACCGCCATCGCGGCAAGGGCGATGCGCTCGGTCTGGAAGTTCTTCATCACCGAGTAGAAGCCCTTGCCCTCCTCGCCCAGCAGGTTGGCGGCCGGCACGCGGACCTGGTCGAACACCAGTTCGGCGGTGTCGGAGGAAAGCCAGCCGGTCTTCTTCAGCGCCCGGCCGACGCTGAAGCCGGGCGTGCCCTTCTCCACGATGAACATCGACACCTCGCGTTTGCCGGGGCCGCTCTTGGCCGCGACGAAGTAGAGGTCGGCATGGACGCCGTTGGTGATGAACATCTTGGTGCCGTTCAGCACCCAGTCATTGCCATCCCGCTTCGCCGTGGAACGGATGCCGGCCACGTCCGAGCCGGCGCCAGGTTCCGTGATGGCGACCGCGCAGATCGTCTCGCCCGCCGTCACGCGCTTCAGGTATTTGTCCTTCTGCGCCGCGTTGCCGGCGTGGTGCAGGTGCGGGCCGGCCATGTCGGTGTGCACCAGCACGGTGATGATGAAGCCGCCGAAGGTGGACTGCGACAGTGCCTCGGCGAACACCAGGTTGGTCAGCGCGTCGGCACCGGCGCCGCCGTATTCCGGCTCGAACATCAGGCCCAGCATGCCGGCCCCGCCCATGCGGCGCAGCACCTCGCGCGGCACGCAGCCCTGCTCTTCCCAGGCCTGGGCATGCGGCTCGACTTCCTTCGCGATGAAGCGGGCGACCTGGTCGCGCAGCAGTTCGTGTTCGGGGGTGTTGTAGATCGATTCCATGGGACTTGATGTGCGGTCAGTGACGCCAGGTTCGGAGGCCACGCAGTTGCTCGAATGCATCGAAATCACGGTCGCGGTGCAGAAGGCTGTAGCCCTTCTCGATGCAGAAAGTTGCGATGAGGACATCGAAGCCGCGCCGCACCGCGAATCCGGCCGCGCGCAGCCCGCGATAGTGCTGTGCCGCCTCCAGCGCAGTGGCCACGCCGCCGGCCGTTTCGATGCCAAGACCTTCCATCAGCGCGCGTGCCTGGCGGAATTCGCGCTCGTGGCGGAAACCGCGCAAGACTTCGTAGAGAACCAGATCCGGAACGACGATGCGTACTTCACCGTCCTGCAGGAGGCGGCGCAGCGTGGCGCCCTCAGGGCTGGACCTGCCGCTGAAGAAGTCGATCCAGACCCCGGAATCAACGACCAGCACGGCGCCGCCTCGGCGTGGGCTGCTGGACCTCCACGCGAGTCGCCGGACTCGGTGTCGTCCAGTCGGATTTGTCGTCCCCCTCCCACTTCAGGCGGCCTTCCCACTTGAGGATTTCGCGATAGGCCGCCTGGCGTGCCAACAACTTGAGCCCGGCTTCCACCGCGTCCTTCTTGGTCTGGAACGGGCCGGCCTTCATGGCTTCCGCCAACAAGTCGTCGTCGATGTCTATGTTGGTGCGCATAATGTGTATTAAGCTCAATATCTATACACATTGTAGGCTTACATCCGGAACACGCCGAACTTCGGCTCGCCGATGGGGGCGTTCATGGCGGCCGACAGGCCCAGGGCCAATATCCGGCGCGTATCGGCCGGGTCGATCACGCCGTCGTCCCAGAGCCGCGCGCTGGAGTAGTAGGGGTGCGACTGGCGGCCGAACTGGTCGAGGATGGGCTGCTTGAAGGCCGCTTCCTCCTCCGCGCTCCAGGTGCCACCGCGGCCTTCGATGCCGTCGCGGCGCACCGTGGCCAGCACGCTGGCGGCCTGCTCGGCGCCCATCACGCAGATGCGCGCGCTGGGCCACATCCACAGGAAGCGCGGCGAATAGGCGCGGCCGCACATGCCGTAGTTGCCGGCGCCGTAGCTGCCGCCGATGATGACCGTGAACTTGGGCACGCTGGCCGTGGCCACCGCCGTCACCAGCTTGGCGCCGTGGCGGGCGATGCCTTCGGCCTCGTACTTGCGGCCGACCATGAAGCCGGTGATGTTCTGCAGGAACAGCAGCGGCACCTTGCGCTGGCAGCACAGCTCGATGAAGTGCGCGCCCTTCTGCGCCGACTCGGAAAACAGGATGCCGTTGTTGGCGAGGATGCCGACCGGCATGCCCTCGACGTGGGCGAAGCCGCAGACCAGCGTGGCGCCGTAGCGGGCCTTGAATTCGTGGAACTCGGAGCCGTCGACGAGCCGGGCGATGATCTCGCGCACGTCGAAGGGCTTGCGGTTGTCGGTGGGAATGACGCCGTACAGCTCCTTGCCGTCGAAGCGCGGCGCCGCCGGCTTGCGCAGCCGCACCGGCGGTTCCTTGGCGCGGTTCAAGGTGGCCACCGCCTGCCGGGCCAGCGCCAGGGCGTGCTCGTCGTTCATGGCCAGGTGATCGGCCACGCCGGACAGGCGCGTGTGGACGTCGCCGCCGCCCAGGTCTTCCGCCGTCACCACCTCGCCGGTGGCCGCCTTCACCAGCGGCGGGCCGCCCAGGAAGATGGTGCCCTGCTCCTTGACGATGATGGTCTCGTCGCTCATCGCCGGCACGTAGGCGCCACCGGCCGTGCACGAGCCCATCACCACGGCGATCTGGGCGATGCCCTGGGCGCTGAGATTGGCCTGGTTGTAGAAGATGCGGCCGAAGTGGTCGCGGTCGGGGAACACCTCGTCCTGGTTCGGCAGGTTGGCGCCGCCGGAATCCACCAGGTAGACGCAGGGCAGCCGGTTCTGCTGCGCGATCTCCTGCGCCCGCAGGTGCTTCTTGACCGTCATCGGGTAGTAGGTGCCGCCCTTCACCGTGGCGTCGTTGCAGACGATCATGCAGTCGATGCCGCTGACGCGCCCGATGCCCGCGATCATGCCGGCGCAGGGTGCCGCCATGACGCCATCCTTCTCCAGGTACATGCCGTGCGCGGCCAGCGGCGCGATCTCCAGGAAGGGCGTGCCGGGATCCAGCAGCATCTGCACCCGCTCGCGCGGCGGCAGCTTGCCGCGCCCCTCATGCTTCTTGCGCGCCGCCTCGCCACCGCCGGCGGCATGCAGCGCCACCTGCGCCTCCAGGTCGTCCACCAGGACCTGCATGGCCGCGGCATTGGCCTGGAAGTCGGCGGAACGGGGATTCAGTTGCGATTCGAGTACCGACACGGGGTCTCCTGATGTCTTCTTTTCTTCCTGACTTGCTCCCTCTCCCGCCCCGCGGGAGAGGGCTGGGGTGAGGGCCAGCGCCACGATAGCGCTTTGCGCCCGAGCTTAGTGCCCCCCTTCCCGCAGCAAGCGCCTCCCAGGTTGCAAATCCCGCCACCGCTCGTACACTCCCTCCATGCCCGCCCCCGCCCCCGCGCCCCGCCGCGCCCCCGCCGCCGTCACCCCGATGGCCTTCGCACTAGCCTTATCGTCAGCCTACAAGCGCTACGGCCAGACCCCCGACGCAGCCCTCAAGGCGGCACAGATCACGCCAACCCAGCTGCACAAGGCCGACGCCCGCATGAGCGCCCGCCAGATGGAGCAACTCTCCGCCACGGCGATGCGCGAACTGGACGACGAGGGCCTGGGCGCCTTCCGCCGCAAGCTGCCTTGGGGCAGCTACGGCATGCTGGCCCGCGCCTCGTTGACGGCACCCGACCTGGCCACGGCCTTGAAGCGCTGGTGCCGCCACCACGGCCTGATCACCGACGACATCCGGCTGGAACTCACAGTGGCCGGCACCACGGCCACTTTCACGGTGGAAGAACTGCGCCCGCTGCCTCCGGAGGTGCGCGAACTCAGCCTGGCTTTCCTGCTGCGCAACGTGCACGGCCTGGCCTGCTGGTACGTCGATTCGCGAATCCCGCTGCAGGAAACGCGTTTCCCGTTCCCCGCGCCGGCCCATGCCGGCGCCTACGCCCACATGTTCCCCGGCCCGCTGCAGTTCGACGCCGCGCAGGCGGCGCTGCGCTTCGATGCCCGCTACCTGAAGCTGCCCTTGCGGCGCGACGAGAAGGCGCTGGCGCAGATGCTGCAGCGCGCGCTATCGATCACGGTGCTGCCCTACCGCCGCGACCGCCTGCTGGTACCCCAGGTGCGCCAGGCCCTGGCCGCGCATCCCGACCGCAGCCACAGCGCCGAGGCGCTGGCCGAACTGCTGAACGTCTCGGCGCGCACCCTGCACCGCCAGCTGAAGGAGGAAGGCGCGGGCCTGCAGCAGCTGAAGGACGAAGTGCGGATGGAGCGGGCCAAGGACCTGCTGTACCGGACGAAGAAGCCGGTCAAGCAAGTCGCGGCAGAGGTCGGGTTCCGGAACGAGAAGAGTTTTGCGCGCGCGTTCCGGGTCTGGGCGGGGGTGGCGCCGGGGCAGTTTCGGGACGGCTGACTGCCTGCCGCTGCCTCCTGCCGCGGCCTCAGCGCGCGAACGACCCGTCCTTGCGGACCATGGTCAGCGCGACGAAGCGCGAGCCCAGGTTGTTCTGCTTGCCATAGCTGATCGAGAAGCCGCCGAGGTCCTCATTGGTGAGACCCTTGAGGGTGGCGATCAGCTTGGCACGGGTGTACGGCTGCGACGTCTTCTGCAAAGCGGCCGCCACCAGCTTCGCGTTGAGGAAACCCTCCATGCTGTTGTAGCTGAACTTGCGGTCGTCGAGGGCGCCGATGACCTTCTGGTACTCGCGCACCACCGGGTTGCCGAGCTCGGTGAACGGATAGGGCACGACCTGGCTGACGATGACGCCGGAAGATTCCTCGCCGAGGTCCGCGTGCAGGCCCGAAGCCACGCTCAGCACGAAGAACTGCGGTGACAACCCCTTGGCCCGGATGCCCTTGATCAGGGCCGCGGCCGGCTTGGACTGGCCGATGTACAGCACCGCCTGGGGCTTGGCCGCGGCCATGGCGTCGACCGCCTTGGCGACGTCCACGGTGCCGCGCGGCACCGGTCCGACCGCAACCGGTTCGGAGCCACGCTTCTTCAGCGAGGCATTCAGCGCATCCAGGCCTTCCTTGCCGAAGGCGTCGTCCTGGTACGCGGCGCCGATGCGCGTGATGCCGATGGTCCAGGCGTGGTTCACCGCCGCCTCGATCTCGTCGGTCGTGCTGGCGCGCAGGTGGAACAGCCCTTCCACGTACGGGTCGCGCAGCGACTTGGCGCCGCTGGTGTTGCCGATCTCGGCGATGCCGGCCGCCTGCACCAGCGGGATGATCTTCTGCACGTTGGCCGTGCCCCGGTAGCCCACCAGTGCCAGCGCGTTCTGGTCGATCAGCGCCTTGGTGTTCTCGGCCGTCTTGTCGGGGTTGAAGCCGTCGTCCAGGCTCACCAGCTTGATTTTCTCGCCGCGGATTCCGCCCTTGCGGTTCAGCTCGTCGAAATACGCGTTCATGCCCCGCACGTAGTCCTTGGTCAGGGCCGCCGAGGTGCCGGACAGGTCGCCGGAATGACCGAGGACGATGTCCGCGAAGGACAGGCACGGCGCCATGACGGCGAACATGGCGAGGACGCGGCCGGCGCGGGCCAGCGGGGATACGGTCATGCAGAGGACTCCCGTTGAATGTTCTCAAGGCTCAGTGGCCAACCCCGCAAGCTAGTCTAGCTCCGCAAGACGCCGCTCAGGGTTGTCCCTAGTCCACAGCAATTGTTCACGCCGCCGTGGCGTGCGTGGGCTGTCAGTGTTGAGTCAGGTCCTGGCTGTCCTTGACGCCGGACTTCTCGTTCTGGAGTTCCTGTCGTTGCGCGTCTGCCAGCCGATATCCCTGGATGCCAGCCTGGACGTCCGGGTCATTGAGCCGATTCAGGTCCCCTTGGGCAATGGCGGCAGTGGCCAGGGTCGCGGCGAGGGCGATTGCAGAGAAGGCGATCTGGGCTTGCATGGCAGGATCCTTTCGTCGGAACTTTAGGAGCCCGCCCTTAGACAGCTCTTAGTCCCGTCTTAGCCCTGAATGAGGGCGCCGGCGGCCGGACCGGGCGAGGCGCGCTCATCCTGAAGTCCAACTAACTTATTCCTGTAGCACCAAATAGTTTCTTTTTCGAATGCACTCTCTAAACTAAGTCCATTACGGGGCCCATTCGCCGGCGCCGGTTCCCTGGAGTCGTCCTGATGCGCACACGCCTGCTCTTCGTTTCGCTCGTCTTCGCGGCGCTGTTCGCGCCCTTGCAGGACGCCTTCGCGGCTTGGCCCGACAAGCCCATCCGCATGATCGTGCCCTCGGCGCCCGGCGGCGCCCCCGACGTGCTGATGCGCGCGCTGACGGTGCAGTTGTCGCAGCAGCTCGGCGTGCCGATCGTCATCGACAACAAGCCCGGGGCCTCGTACATCATCGGCACCACCGAGGTGGTGCGCGCACCGGCGGACGGCTACACGCTGGCCTACGGCAACATCGTGTCGCTCGCCACCAACCGTTCGCTGCTGCCCAACGTGCCGTACGACGTCGACAAGGACCTGACGCTGGTGTCCGGCACCTGGCGCCTGTCCAACATCATGGTGGTCAGCAACACGCTGCCGGTGAAGACCGTGCCGGAGCTGATCGCCTACGCCAAGAAGAACCCCGGCAAGGTCGCCTTCGCCTCCGACGGCAACGGCACCACGGCCCATCTCGGGTTCGAGCTGTTCAAGACCATGACCGGCACCGACATGCTGCACGTTCCCTACAAGGCGGTAACGGCGGCGATCACGGACCTGATGAGCGGTGGCGTGCAGGTGTTGATGGTCAATGCGCCGGTGGTGGCTCCGCACCTCGACGCCGGCCGCATCCGCGCCCTGGGCATCTCGTCGGCGCAGCGTTCGCCGTTCTACCCCGCCATGCCCACCATCGCCGAAGCCGTGCCGGGCTTCGAGATCGTTTCCTGGGGCGGCATCATCGGCCCGGCCCACCTGCCGCCGGAGATCGTGGCGCGCCTGAACACCGAGCTGCGCAAGGCCCTGGCAACGCCGGCCGTGCAGGAGCGCTTCAAGGCGCTCGGGGCGGAGGCGATGCCGAGCACGCCGGAGGAATTCCGGCAACTCTCCCGCCACGAAACCGAGAAGTGGGCGAAGGTGGTCAAGATCTCCGGCGCCAAGATCGACTGAAGCCGCCCGCCATGAGCCCCTGGAAAGCCGCACAACCCGGCGACCCGCTCAGCAGGGTCGACACCCCCGCGCTGGTGCTGGACCTCGACGCCTTCGAACGCAACCTGCAGCGCATGGCCGATGCGGTGCGCGGCAGCAAGGTGCGGCTGCGCGCGCACGCCAAGAGCCACAAGTGCCCCGAGATCGCGCGCCGGCAGCTGGCGCTGGGCGCGACGGGCATCTGCTGCCAGAAGGTCAGCGAAGCGGCCGTTTTCGTGGACGCCGGCGTCGAGGACATCCTGATCACGAACCAGGTGGTCGGCGACGCCAAGCTGGTCCGCCTGATGGCGCTGGCCAAGCGCGCCCGCATGGGCGTGCTGGTCGATCACCCGGCACAGCTGCACGCGCTGGCCAGCGCGGCGCGGGCCGCCCAGGCTGCGCTCGACGTGTATGTCGAAGTGGACGTGGGCTCCGGCCGATGCGGCGTCCCGCCAGGGCTCGCCGCCATCCGGCTGGCGGAACTGGCGGCCGACAGCTCCCCGCTGCGCTTCGCCGGCCTGCACTGCTACCACGGCAGGGCGCAGCACCTGCGCACCCCGGCCGAGCGCGCAGCGGCGATCACCTACGCCGTCGTGGCCGCCGCCGAGACCCGCGCGGCCATCGAGGCGCGCGGCATTCCCGTGCCCATCGTCACGGGCGCCGGCACCGGCACCTTCATGCACGAGCGCGACTCCGGCGTGTTCAACGAGATCCAGGCCGGCTCCTACATCTTCATGGACCGCGACTACGCCGACAACCAGCGTTCGTCGCGGGACATCGTCTTCGAGCACGCGCTGTTCGTGCGCTCCACCGTCATGAGCCGGCCGTCCGCCCTGCGCGCGGTGGTCGATGCCGGCCTCAAGGCGTCCAGCGTGGACAGCGGCATGCCCGGCATCTGGCAGCGGCCCGAGCTGCGCTACCTGAAGGCGGCCGACGAACACGGCCTCATCGGCAGCGAGCAGGGCGCGGCGCCGGCGCTGGGCGAAACCCTGATGCTGATCCCCGGGCATTGCGACCCGACCGTGAATCTCTACGACGAGCTGGTGTGCTACCGCGGCGAGACGGTCGAGGCCGTCTGGCCCATCGCCGCCCGCGGCGCCCTGCTCTGACGCTTCAATCCACACCAACCATGCAAGACACTTTCGACATCCTTGTCCGCAACGCCGAAATCGTCGACGGCACGGGCGCCCCGCGCTTCGCCGGCGACATCGGCATCAGCGGTGACCGCATCGCGCGCATCGGCGACCTGGCCGGCCGCAGCGGCCGCACCGAGATCGACCTCGGCGGACGCATCGCCGCGCCGGGCTTCATCGACGCCCACACCCACGACGACCGCCTGCTGCTCTCCGGTGGCGACATGGCCCCCAAGGTGAGCCAGGGCGTGACCACGGTCATCGGCGGCAACTGCGGCATCTCGATGGCGCCGATGCCGCGCGCCATCCCGCAGCCGGTCACGCCGCCGCTCAACCTGCTGGACGACCAGGGCGGCTGGTTCCGCTTCCGCGATTTCGCTTCCTACCTGCAGGCCGTGCGCGCCCAGCCCGCCGCCACCAACTGCGCGATGCTGGTCGGCCACACCACGCTGCGGGTGGCCACACTGGACGACCTCGAGCGTCCCGCCACCACGGCCCAGATTGCGCAGATGCGCGCGCTGGTGCAGGAGGCGATGGAAGCCGGCGCCATCGGCGTCTCCACCGGCCTGTTCTACGAGCCCGCGGTGGCGGCGCCGACCGAGGAGGTGATCGAGACCTGCCGGCCGCTGAAGGACTTCGGCGGCCTGTACTGCACCCACATGCGCGACGAGGCCGACCACGTCATCACCTCGCTCGAAGAGACCTTCCGCATCGGCCGCGAGGTCGGGGTGCCGGTGGTGATCTCGCACCACAAGGTGGTCGGCCAGGCCAACTACGGCCGCTCGGAAGAGACGCTCGCCTTCATCCGCCGCAACATGGCGCTGCAGCCGATCTGCCTGGACTGCTATCCCTACACCGCCGGTTCCACCGTGCTGTCGGCCGACCGCGCCGCCACTTCCACCCGCGTCATCGTCAGCTGGTCGAAGGCCCTGCCGCAGTTTGCCGGCCGCGACCTGGACGCCATCGCGCGTGAGCTCGGCGTGCCGCAGGACGAGGCGATCCGCCGCCTCGATCCGGCCGGCGCGATCTACTTCCGCATGGACGAGGCCGACGTCCAGCGCATCCTGCAGTTCGACGAGACCATGATCGGCTCCGACGGCCTGCCGCACGACGCCTCGCCGCATCCGCGCCTGTGGGGCAGCTTCCCGCGCGTGCTGGGCCACTACGGCCGCGGCCTCGGCCTGTTCCCGCTGGAGACCGCGGTGCACAAGATGACCGGCCTGACGGCGAAGAACTTCGGCCTGGCCGACCGCGGCGTGCTGAAGGAAGGCGCCTATGCCGATCTCTGCCTGTTCGACGCCGACACGGTCGACGAGGCCGCCAGCTACGCGGCGCCGATCGCGGCGGCGCGCGGCATCGACACCGTGGTGGTCAACGGCGCGGTGGTCTGGCGCGAGGGGCGCAGCACCGGCGCCCGCCCGGGCCAGGTGCTGCGCCGCCAGGCCGGAGGCCATTGAGATGACGAGCACCCTCGAAGGGATGGAAACGCCGGCCCTGCTGCTCGACGAAGCGCGCATGGACCGGAACATCGAACGCATGCGCAAGCAGGTGCAGCGGCTGGGCGTCGCCTTCCGCCCGCACGTCAAGACCAGCAAGTGCATCGAGGTCGCGCGCCGCATGATGGGCAGCTGGGAAGGGCCCATCACCGTGTCGACCCTGCTGGAGGCCGACTACTTCGCCGGCCGCGGCGTCAAGGACATCCTGTACGCCGTCTGCATCGCACCGAACAAGCTGGACCACGTGCTGGCGCTGCAGGCGCGGGGCGTGCGCATGTCCATCATCCTGGACAGCGTGGACGCAGCACAGATGGTCGTCGAGCGGCTGGCCGACGCGCCCGACATCGGCGTGCTGATCGAGGTGGATTCGGACGGCCACCGCTCCGGCGTCAAGCCGGATTCGGCCGAGCTGCTGCGGATCGGCCTGACGCTGGAGGCCAGCGGCATCGCGGTGCGCGGCGTGATGACGCACGCCGGGAGCTCCTACGACTGCCGCAGCGCCGACGCGATCCGCGCCATGGCGGAACAGGAACGCACGGCCATCGTGCTGGCCGCCGAGCGGCTGCGGGCGGCGGGCATCGCCTGCCCCGTGGTCAGCCTGGGCTCCACGCCGACGGGGCTGTATGCAGAGCACCTGGAGGGCGTGACCGAGCTGCGGGCCGGGGTCTATGTCTTCTTCGACCTCGTCATGGCCGGCCTCGGCGTCTGCGCGGTCGACGACATCGCGCTGTCGGTTCTGGCCACCGTCATCGGCCACCAGCGCGAGAAGGGCTGGACGCTGCTGGATGCCGGCTGGATGGCGATGTCGCGCGATCGCGGCACGGCCAGCCAGCCGGTGGACCAGGGGTACGGCCTCGTCTGCGACCTCGAGGGCCGGCCGCTGCGGGACTACATCCTGGTCGGCGCCAACCAGGAGCACGGCATCATGGCGGCGCGGCCAGGCAGCGGCGCCGATGGGCTGCACCTGCCGATCGGCACGCAGGTGCGGATCCTGCCGAATCACGCCTGTTCCACCGCGGCGCAGTACGGCGAATACCACGTGGTGGCGCCGCCCCTCCAGCTGAAGGCGACCTGGCAGCGCTTCAGCGGCTGGTAGGAAGTCCCCATGCTCATACTTTCCGAAGAACATGCGCGGGCGCTGGTCAAGGCCTCCGACGCGATCGGCGTCATCGAGGAAACCTTCGCCGCCATGGCGCGCGGCCAGGCCCGCAACTACCCGGTGGTGCGGGAGGTGGTGGGCTACCAGGACGCCGTGTTCGGGGTCAAGACCGGAGCCGACTGCGCCCAGCCGCTGCTGGGCCTGAAGGCCGGCGGCTACTGGCCGCACAATGCGGCCAAGGGGCTGGGCAACCACCAGTCGGGCACCTTGCTGTTCGACCCGGAGACCGGGCGCGCCAAGGCGCTGGTCAGCGCGAACTACCTGACGGGCGTTCGCACCGGCGCGGCCAGCGCGATTGCCGCCAAACACCTGTCCCGCGCGGACAGCACCGTGCTGGGCATGGTGGGCACCGGCGTCCAGGCCACGTACCAGCTGCAGGCGATGCTGGCCGTGCGGACCATCCGGCGGGTGCGCGCATGGGACCCGCAGGCGGACAGCCTGCGCGCCTTCGGCCGCATCGTGACGCAACTGGGGCTGGCGTTCGAGCCGCAGCCCGGCCCGCGCCAGGTGGCGGAGGAGGCGGACGTGCTGGTCACCGTCACGCCCTCGCAGCAGCCGCTGATCGAACACGGGTGGCTGCGTCCCGGCGCCCATGTCTGCGCGATGGGCGCGGACACCAAGGGCAAGCAGGAGCTGGCCACCGAAGTCGTGGCGAAGGCGGCGGTGTTCGTGGACGAGCCGGGCCAGGCGATCTCGATCGGCGAGTGCCAGCATGCGTTCGGCGCCGGGCTGCTCACGCTGGCCGGCCTGCGCACGCTTGGCGACGTGGTGGCCGGCAAGTGCGCCGGCCGCCAGTCCGAACAAGAGATCACCCTGTTCGACGGCACCGGTGTCGCCCTGCAGGACCTGGCGGTGGCGGAACTGGCGGTGCGGCTGGCCACGCGCCATGGAGTCGGAGCCAAGGTACAGTTCTAGGATGCCCAACGACGGGACGGACCTGCGTTTTTTCATCGCCATCACCGAGGCCGGTTCGCTGGCCGAGGCGGCGCGGCGCATGGACGTGACGCCCTCCGCCGTGTCGCAGCACCTGCGCCAGCTGGAAAAGCGCCTCGGGCTGCACCTGGTCCACCGCAGCACGCGCCGCTTCAAGCTCACCGACGAAGGCGAGCTGTTCTACGCCGGCGCGCTCGGCGTGCTGGCGCAAATGGACCACCTCATCGACGACCTGCGCGCCCGCTCCGGTGAAGTCGCAGGCAAGCTGGACGTCTGCGGGCCGCTCGGCTTCGGGCGGCGCTACCTGGCGGCGGCCGTCGCCGAATTCCATGCGCTGCATCCCAAGCTGCTGGTGTCGCTGAACCTCACGGACATCATGCCGGCGTCCAACGCGCAGCGCTTCGACCTGACGGTCCACATCGGCCACCTCTCGGACTCCAGCCTGGTGGCGTACCCGATCGCGCCGAACGCGCGCTACCTCTGCGCCGCGCCGCAATACCTGGCGCGCTGCCCGCCGCTGCTGAAGCCGGACGACCTGGCCAGCCACGACTGCCTGGTGCTGCGCGAGAACCAGGAAGACGTGACGCTCTGGCGGCTGCGCAAGAACCGGACGGAAGTGAGCGTGCGCGTGCCACCGGTGCTGTGCAGCAACGACGGCGACGTGGTGAAGCAATGGGCGCTGATGGGCAAGGGCATCATGCTGCGTTCCGAGTGGGACGTCGCGGACCACCTGCGCGCCGGCCGCCTGGCGCGCGTGCTGGCCGACTGGCAATTGCCCGACGCCGACGTGGTGGCCCTGGCCGGCCAGCGCGACAACATGTCGGCGCGGGTCCGGCTGTTCCTGTCGTTCCTGCAGGAACGCTTCCAGCCGGCGCCGCCCTGGCGCCCGCCAGCGGCCCCGGCCTAGGCCGCGGCGAAAAGCCGTCCCCCCGGCCCCGAGCACCGGTGTCTCGGCGATGGCGCGCACGGTGATGGGCGTCCTGCCAGTTCAAACCATCTCACCCGCTCCCAACGCGGGCGTCTGTGCAATCCGCTCCGAAATCGCGGCGCACGCCTCCAGCAACGGCTTCACATAAGCCTGCTCCGGATTCTCCTTCTGCCTGTAAAGCAGCGTGCTGACGCTGATCGCCGCCACCGGCATCCCGTGATGCCCGCGGATCACGCCGCCGAAGCAGTAGATGCCGGCCTCGTTTTCCTCGTTGTCCACCGACCACCCCCGCTCGCGTGTCAGCTGCAGCTCCTTGCGCAGTGCGGCCTTGTCCATCAAGGTGTGCTCGGTATGGCGTCGGAAAGTCAGCCCCTTCATCAGCGGCTCCAGCGCCTCGCCGGGGAGCCCCGCCAGATATGCCTTGCCAACCGCCGTCGAGTGCATGGTCACGCTGGTGCCGATGCGCGAAGCCATGCGAACCGCACTCGGGCTCTCCAGCTTCTCGATGTAGACCATGGTGTTGGCGTTGGGCACGGCCAGGTGCACCGTTTCGCCGGTGATGTCGCGCAGGCGCTTGAGTTCGTCCACCGCCACCAGGCGCATGTCGGAGCGGCCCCAGCTGCGGCTTGCCAGCTGGATCAGCCGTGGGCCGAGGGCCAGCCCGGTGGCGCCCCGCGCTTCCACCAGCAGCCGCTCGGCCAACAGGCCGGCGACGATGCGGTGCACGGTGGGCCGGGGATAGCCGCTCGCGCGCATCAGCGCGCTGACATTGGGCATCTCATTCGCGTCGGGCCAGTCGGCCACCAGCTGCAGCACGTGCATGAACTTCGAAAACGAAGCAGTCCCCGCGACCTGCGCCTGGCCGGGGGCTGCACCTTCTTCACCATCTTCGGATGGCTGGGGGAATGACGACATGGACGCCAATTATCCGTGCAAGAGCCCGCACGGCTGGCCGTCAGGCCACCATGTAGCCGCCGTCCACCGGCAGGATCACGCCTGTCATGAACGCCGCCGCCGGCGTGCACAGGAACATCGCCGCGCGCGCCACGTCGTCGGGCGTGCCCCACCGGCCCAGCGGCGTGCGCGCCAGGATCGGGCCCGCGCGGGCCGGGTCGTCCTGCAGCGCCTTGGTCAGCGGCGTGGCGATCCAGCCCGGCGCCACGGCGTTCACGCGGATGCCGTCGGGTGCATAGGCGATCGCCAGCGACTTCGTGAGCTGACCCACGCCGCCCTTGCTGGCGGAGTAGGCGGGCACGAGGCCGCCGCCGAAGAAGGTCAGCATCGACGCCGTGTTGACGATGCAACCGCGGCGCGCCTTGAGCTTCGCCCGCGTGGCGGAACAGACGCGCATGGTGCCGGTCAGGTTCACCGCCAGCACCTGCTCGAAGACCTCGAGGTCGTGCTCGGCGCCGCGCTTGATGATGCCGGCGCAGTTGAAGACGATGTCGAGTTCTCCGATGCCGGCGAGGGCGGCGTCCAGGCTGTCCTGCTTGCTGACGTCGGCCTGCTTCACCGTCACCGCGGCGTCCAGCGTTCCGTCGCCGCCGCCGAGGCCCAGCGCCGTCACCTCCGCACCCAGCGCGGCCAGGTGGTTGGCGATGATGGCGCCTATGCCTTGCGTGGCACCGGCCACCAGCGCCCGCTTGCCCTTGAACAGTCCGGCCTGGTAGGTCATGGCTGCTTCAGTTCTTGATGCCGAGCTTGGTGATCAGCGACTTGAAGTAGGTGTTGTCCCGTGCGATCACCGACTTGAAGCCGACGTCGTCCGCGTAGACGAAGCCCAGGTTCTGCTTGTCCAGCGTTTCGCGGAAGGCCTGCTCGTTCGATGCATTCAGGGCCAGCTTCTTCAGGTAGGCGATCACTTCGGGCGGCGTGTTCTTCGGCGCCGCCAGGCCGCGCCAGGTGCCGATGCTCAGGTCGATCTTGCGCTCCTTCAGCGTGGGCACTTTCTCGAAGCCCTTCACGCGCTGGTCGGCCATCACCGCCAGGGTCTTGAGCTTGCCGGCCGCCACGTAGGTGCTGACTTCGGCCGGGCTCACGGCCGCCGCGTCGACGTGGCCGCCCAGCAGTGCCAGCACACCGGGGCCGGCGCCCTGGAACGGGACGTGGTTGAACTTCACCCCGGTCTTCTCCTCCAGCGCGGCCGCGGCCAGGTGCCAGATCGAACCGTTGCCGGCATTCGCCACGCCGATCGTGCCCGGCTTGTTGCGCGCCGCGGCCAGGAATTCCTCGATGGTGTTCCAGGGCGCATCGGCGCGTACGGTGATGGCGGCCGGGTCGGCATTCAATTGCGCGATGGGCTGCAGGTCCTCGTACGTGATCTTGCCGATGCCCATGTGCGGCAGCGTCGCCAGTTCCACCGTGATGACGGCGAGGCGGTAGCCATCGGGCTTGGAGCTGGCCACGTCCTGCCAGCCGATGGAGCCGCTGGCGCCGGGCTTGTTCACGATGATGATGCTTTGCGTCGTGTGCTTGCGGCTGGCATCGGCGAAGGAGCGGGCCAGCGCGTCGGTGCCGCCGCCGGCGGCGAAGGGCACGACCAGTTCGATCGGTTTGTTGGGGAAGTCGGCTTGCGCGTGGACCGCGCCGGCGCCGAGCGCGAACAGGGCGGCGAGGGCCGTCAGGGCGCGGCGGGTGGTATTGATGGACATGGTTCGGTCTCCGTGGGGTTTTTTGCGAGAGGGGATCAGTAGGTGGCGCGCCCGCCCGAGAGGTCGAACACGGCGCCGGTATTGAAGCTGCACGAGCCGGAGCAGAGCCAGGCCACCATCTCGGCGACCTCGCTCGGCTCGCCCAGGCGCTGCATGGGGCTCTTGGAAATCATGGTCTGCACGTGCGCCGGCGCCATCTGGTCCAGGATCGCCGTGCGCACCGCGGCCGGCGCGATCGCGTTGACCAGGATGCCGGTGGTGGCCAGTTCCTTGCCCAGCGACTTGGTCAGCGCCAGCACGCCGGCCTTGGCCGCGCTGTAGGCGGACGCATTCGGCGTGCCTTCCTTGCCGGCCAGCGAGGCGATGTTGACGATCCGCCCCTGCCCGGCCTGGCGCATCAGCGGCACCACGGCGCGGCACACGTTGTAGACGCCGACCAGGTTGACGTCGACGATGCGCGTCCACTGGCCAGGGTCGTAGGCGTCAAGCGGCACGGTAGCGCCGGCGAAGCCTGCGCTGTTGACGAGGAAGTCGATGCGGCCCCAGCGCGCCGCGGTGTGGGCCGCTGCGCCGTCGACTGCTGCGCGGTCGGTCACGTCGACGCGGATAGCCGTGCCGGCGTTGTCGTCCGCGAGGTCCCACGACACCACGGTGGCGCCCGCCTCACGCAGTTGCCGCCCCACCTGGGCGCCGATACCGCTGGCCCCGCCGGTGACGACCGCGACCTGCCCCGCGAAGTCGTACTTCGCCTTGTCGTAAGCCACGGCGGTCAGCGGATGAACTGCTTCGTGTAGTCGGCGCCCAGGCCGACGGCTTCGAAGTGCTTGCGGCACATGTCGATCTTGGTGAACACGTCCTCGTAGCCCATGCCATTGCCGAACGGGTCGGTGTAGTACATGACACCGTTCACCTGGAAGTAGGTGATCATTTCCTCGACGTCTTCCGGCACGTACAGCGTATGCGTCTCACCGGGCGGCTCGAACACGTAGCTGCCCTCGGTGGCTTCCCAGTCGTGCTCCAGGTACTTCCAGCGGCCCTTCAGCACGAAGCCGTGCACGGCCTGCGGATGGCGGTGGCGGCTCAGCACGCCCGACTTGCGCACGCGCAGCAGGTTCATCCAGTAACCCTGGCTGGCGTTCAGGCACAGCGGGCGGAACCACACGTTTTCGGCCTGCGGCACCCACAACCTCTCGTCCTGCGGGATGGCGTGCTGCACCACGATCTCCGGCAGCGCGTCCGGCGGGTTCGGGTACTGGTAGGGCGTCATCGGCTCCTGGTCCAGGCGGTCAACGGGCATCTCGTATCGCCTTGGGGCGTCCATATGGTGGATGATTGTCCATATTGTAGATGGACCATCCTCCAAATCCACGGGGTTTACCCGGGGTCGCGCTACTTCCAGTCGACCGCGCCGAAGTGGTCGTGCCCCAGCAGCGTGTAGAAGATGCCGAAGGTGCCCCGTGACTGCCCCCGGTTGCCGATGTCCGGATAATTCGCATCCCGCCGGTTCCACAGGTACTTCACCGTGATGGCATGCTGGTCCTTCACCCGCCACGTGTAGGCGATGTCGGCGCGCGCGATGTTGTCGTGGCCGCCGCGGTTGCCGACGTCCGACACGAAGTATTCGCGCAGGGTGAGGTCCAGCGAGGAGCGGTCGCGGAAGATCGCCCGCGCCGCCAGCAGCGCCTGCGGCGCCACGCCATAGTGGTAGTCACGGTCCACGCTGGGGGCGGCGCTGTTGATGGTGCCGACGGCGGCATAGCCCAGCCCCGCCATCGCGGTGCCCTGCACCACCACGTCGTCGTGGCGCCACTGGCCGGTGGTGCCCAGCGACAGCGCGGTGCTGGAGATGCGGAAGGTCTGCGGAGAGATGTAGTCGTAGCTGCCGTAAATGCCCCAGATGCCGCGGTAGTTGGGGCCATTCTTGTAGTCGCGCCCGGCCAGCAGGCCGCGCGTCATCAGGCTCTCGACGAAGTTGGCGGTCGTCGCCGTCGCCTGGAAGGCGAAGTAGTCGAAGGGGCGGCGGTACTGGTAGCCGTCCTTGCCCGGCATGCCGTAGTCGAGCGCGAAGTCGGCCTGCGCTTCGTTGCGGACGTTGGCGGCCGAATTGCCCTGGGCGTTCTGCACGGTGCCCATCAGGCCCAGCTGCAAGCGGCTGTAGTACTCGGCTCCGCGGCTGCTGAACACGGTCTCGGGCCGGTGGCCTTGCAGGTAGCGGTTGAACGCGGTGGAGGGCGAGACCACGGCTGCCACCGTTTCGCGCCAGAACGGATTCATGCCGCCGCCTTTTTCCAGCACCAGGCTGGCCATGCGGAACAGCGATTCGCCGAGGAAGGTGCCGCCGATGCCGGTGGAGACCATGTCGTTGCGCGAAGGCGGCGTGCGCTCGCCCGCGATCTCCCACAGCGCGCTGCCGGCCACCGCATACCCGGCCGACTCCCAGAAGTTGAAGCCGGCCGAGCGCGCGAAGCCGTAGTACATGGAGCCCTGGTACGGGTGGCCGAGCTGGTTGACGCTGAACGGGTCCCTGTCCACCGTCCAGCTGCTGTGCAGGTTGTGGTTGATCGAGTCCAGCGTCACCGCGTAGTCGATACGGTCCGTGCCGCAGCAGTAGTTGATTCGGTTGACCAGCAGGTCGAAACCGATGATCTCGTACAGCGGCAGCAGGTAGTCCGGCTTCTGCGCGGGCAGGGGCGGGTCCGCCACCTGCGCTTGCGCCTGCATCGGCGCCTGAGCGAAGCTCGCTGTGGCCGCGAACAGCAACAGGAAAGCGGCAATACCACGGGTGTACGGATGGGCCATGCGGAATGCTAGGGGCGGGCTTCGGCCTCAGCTGTAGGAGAGATGGCCGTGTTGAGCCTGGACGCGCCCGCGGCGCCGTACCAGCCCGACCGGCTCGCAAGCCGGCGGGCGAGCAGCGTCAGCGCCCAACTGGCGGATCGGGTCGGTCGAGATGCGAGCTGCGTTCTAGCGCCCGACGAACACCGGCTTCTCCTTCGCGAGGAACGCCGCCCGGCCGAGCCGGAAGTCCTCGGTGTCGAAGCACGCGAAGCTTTCGCGATTCTCGGCTTCCGTCACGGGGCGCGGGTCGGCCAGCCGGCGGGCGAACTTCTTGTGCCAGCGCGCCACCAGGGGCGCGCCTTCGGCGATGCGCTGCGCGCAAGCGAGAACTTCGGCCGCCACTTCGGCGTCGGGGACGAAGCGCGTGACCAGGCGCTTCTCCCTGGCTTCGGCGGCGCCGAAGATCCGGCCCTCCAGCAGGATCTCCAGTGCGGCGTCGGCGCCGGCCAGGCGCACCAGCGGCTCCATCTCCGCGTACGCCTCCACCAGCCCGAGGTTCTTCACCGGGACACCGAAGCGGCTGGACGCGCCGCAGATGCGGATGTCGCACAGCGACGCCAGCAACAGCCCGCCGCCCACGCACAGGCCGTGGATCTGCGCGACCAGGGGGTGCCGGCAGCTGCGCAAGCTCGTGATCGCCGCGTGCACGACACGGCCGTAGTCGGCCGCCTGCGTGCTGTCGGAGCGTTCGTTCTCGAACTCGCCGATGTCGGCGCCGGGGCAGAACGCCTTCTCTCCGGCGCCGCGCAGGACGACGCAGCGAATGCTTTCGTCCGCGGAGAGCGTGTCCATCGCCGAAGCGAGCGCAAGCCACATCGGCTTGCTCATCGCGTTCAGCTTGTCGGGGCGGTTCAGGACGACGGTGGCGATCGCGCCACTGCGTTGGACGAGGATCAGGTCGGTCATGGCGGCGAGCATAGCCGCACGCCTTTCCAGTCGCTGCCCGACGCTTCGCGCTCCAGGGTTTCGAGCAGCAGGCTCCTTACCGCGAGCAGCTGCGGCGACTGCGGCGCCTCGATGGCGGTGGCCAGGGACACCGCGCGGCTGAGGACGGGGTTCACCAGCCGCCCGACCGGCAGGTCCGCCGGCGGGTCGCGACCGAGCATCGACCAGGGCAGGACCGTGGCGCCGACGCCCGCGCGCACCAGCTGCACCATGGTGTAGGGCGACGACGCCTCCGTCGCCACCTGAGGCACGATGCCGCGCTCGGCGCACGCGCCATCCAGCAGCTTGCGCAGGCTGTTGGGCCGCGCCGGCATCACCAGCCGCACGCCGTGCAGGCGCTGCAGGTCGACCTCGCCGCGCTCGGGCTGGATCCCGATCACGAACAGGTCCTCCTCCAGCACCGGCACCACCTGCATGCCCGAGGACGCGTACTCGCCCAGCACGATGGCGATGTCGATGCGGCCGCGCAGCAGCATCTCGCCCAGGTGCACGCCGGGGCTTTCCAGCAGCTCCAGCGTGATCGCCGGGTAGCGCTGGCGCACCGCGTTCACGAGCGGCACCGCGATCATGTGCGCCGCGCTGACGGCGGTGCCGATCACGACGTGGCCCGCAGGCGACGAGTTGTCTTCCCGGCCGATGCCCTGCAGCCCGTCCAGCATCCTCAGGGTTTCCTTCGCGCGGCGGCAGAACTCCAGTCCGGTAGCCGTGGGCACCACGCCGCGCGAACTGCGGCTCAGCAACTGGCAGCCGACCATGCCTTCCAGCTGACGCATCTGCACGCTCAGCGCCGGCTGCGCGATGTGCAGAACCTGCGCCGCGCGCGCGATGCTGCCGGTCTCGACGACCGTGATGAAGTTCTTGAGGCGGCGGGAATCCATGGGCGATCGGGGGTGCGGGGCGAGCAGCTATCGTAAACGGCGATAGCCCTAGCCCGAACCCGTATTTCCCCGCGCGGCAGCCGATCACTACGATGCCTCCGGATGAACCAACAGGCGACCGCGCCGGGGTGGCAACCCCTCAAAGGCCTCCGCGTGCTGGAGCTCGCGCAGATCATGGCCGGGCCGGTGGCCGGGCTGATGCTGGCCGACCTCGGTGCCGACGTGATCAAGGTCGAGAAATTTCCGGGCGGCGACGATGCCCGCGGCTTCAACAGCAAGGGCGCCGGCGACATGCCGGCCTCGTTCGAGGTGCTCAATCGCGGCAAGCGCTCGGTCGCCATCAACCTGAAGACCGATCAGGGCCGTGAATCGCTGAGCCGCATGGTCGCCCAGGCCGACGTGCTGACGGAGAACTTCCGCCCCGGCACGCTCGAAGGCCTCGGGCTGGGCGTCAGGCAAATGCTGGAGATCAACCCGCGCCTGATCTATTGCAGCGTCAGTGGCTACGGCAGCCGCGGCCCGCTGGCCGAGCGCGGCGGCTTCGACCTGATCCTGCAGGCCTTCAGCGGCCTGATCAGCGTCACCGGCGAACCGGGGCGGCCGCCGGTGAAGCCGGGGGTCTCCATCGCGGACGTCAATGCCGGCATCCTGGCGGCCATGGGCGTGCTCGGCGCCTATATCCACGTGCTGCGCACGGGGCAGGGCCAGCACGTCGAAACCTCGTTGCTGCAAGCCTCGATCCAGCAGCTGTACTGGTATGCGGCGCTGTTCTTCTCGGGCGGAGCCATGCCGGACCGCCTGGGCACGGCGCACCCCGTCATCGCGCCCTACCAGACCTTCCAGTGCTCCGACGGCGAGATCGCGATAGGTGGCGCCAACGAAGCGAACTGGGTGCGGATCGCCGAAGTGCTGGGCCATCCGGAGTGGCGCAGCGACCCGCGCTTCACGACGCCGCTGCAGCGGCTGCAGAATCGCGAAGCGCTCACGGTCTGCCTGAACGCGGCGCTTGCCGGCCACACGCGGGCCGAGTGGGAAGCGCGTCTCAGCGCCGCCGGCGTCCCGGCCGGGCCGGTGCAGTCGGTGGGCGAGGCGCTGTCGCATCCGCAGGCGCGGGCGATGGACATCGTTGTCGATGCCGATACCGCCGATGGCGGCCGCCGGCCCATGATCGGGCTGCCGCTGCACTTCAGCGGGCGCAACGCGCCGGCGACCACGGCCGCGCCGCGACTGGGCGAACACACGCGCGAGGTGCTGGCCGAGTTCGGCTTCGCCGGCGCGGAAATCGATGCATTGCTGGAGCGGCACGCGGTGCTGCAACAATCACCGGAAGGAAAAAAATGAGCAAGCCGCCCGAATCCAGTCTGTCCGTGCTGCGCGATACCGTGGTGCCGATCGAGATGATGCTGGCCACGGCCGCCAAGGTGCTGTGTTCGGCGGTGTTCGTCTCGGGTCGCGATCCCGAAGAGGCCTTCAGGCACAGCGCGCTCTGGTCGCTCAAGGCGCAGCTGCTGCCCGACGCGCTGCTGCAGCACGCGCGCTGGAACCTCGACCGCAAGGATCCGCGCGTCGACATCTCCATAGCTCTCACGCCGGCCGCGGCCGACGACCTGATCGCCGCGCATCGCGCCGCCCATCCGGGCTTCGCGGCAGACTGGGACAGCGAACGGGCGCGGCTGATCGGCCTGCGCAGCATCACGCGCTCGGCGCAGTTCACCGGCGCCGGCCAGGGCAGCATCATCGTTCCGCGCGATGGCGACCGCGCGCTGCATTTCGAGCCCCGTGAAATCAGGCGCGGGCCGCTCGCCAGCGCGGGCTGGTCGGCCCAGGGCGCAGCGGCGCCGGCCGACGCGAACACGCGCGCAGCCGTGGCCCGGGCGCTCGAAGCGCCCTTTGCCGATCGCGAGGCTTACCACGCCGCCGTGCTGGTGGTGCAGCGTGGCCAGATCGTCGGCGAGCGCTACGCTGCCGGCTTCAACGCCGACATGCCGCTGGAAAGCTGGTCGATGGGCAAGAGCGTCATGGGCACGCTGATCTCCCAGCTGATGGGCCGCGGCGCGCTGGAACTCGACGCCCGCGCGCCGATCGCCGCCTGGGACCGGGCCGGCGACCCGCGCCGCGAGATCACGCTGCGGCATCTGCTGAACATGTCCAGCGGCCTGCGCTGCACCGGCCAGGACGACACGCGCCCGGCCTGGCGCTACGGCCTGCCGGAACACTTCCTGCCCTATGCCGAGGCGCTGAACATCTCGGAGTGGGCCACCGAGCGGCCGCTCGAATTCGCGCCCAACACCGTCGGGCGGTATCGCAACTGCGATCCGCTCAGCCTGGCTTCGATCTTCTACGACACCGTGCGCAAGCTGGGCGGCGATCCGCTCACCTGGCCGCAGGCCGAGTTCTTCGACAAGCTCGGCATGCGCGGCCTGGTGCTGGAGACCGACCGCTGGGGCCGCTTCATCGTCAGCGGCTTCGACTACGGCACGGCACGCGACTGGGCCCGCATCGGCCTGTTGTACCTGCGAGACGGCATGTGGGATGGCCAGCGCGTGCTGCCGGCCGGCTGGGTGGAGTTCGCGCGGACCGCGGCGCCGGCCTGGAAGAACCGCGAATACAGCGCCCAGATCTGGCTGAACAGCATCAACGAGATCGCGTTGCCGCCCGACACCTTCTACTTCGCCGGCGGCGGCGGCCAGTACGTCTTCGTGGTTCCTTCGCTGGACCTGGTGATCGTGCGCCAGGGCCACACGCGCGGCTGGGAAGGCCAGCGCGAGAAGGTCAACGCCATGCTGAAGGGCATCACCGCGGCGCTGGCGGCCAAGGTCGCCCAATGAGCGGCTGCTTTCCGCCGCCGGGCGAGTGGGCGCGGGTCGAGCCGGCCGCGGCCGGGATGTCGGCGCAGGGGCTGGACGACGCCGCCGGCTTCGCGCAGGCGCACGACTCGCAGTGGCCGACGAGCCTGTACCTGCCCGACGGCCGCTACATCGGCACCGCTTATGTCGGCGACAAGCCGCCGCACGACCAGCCGATCGGCCCGGTGCGCCCGCGTGGCGGCCCGGCCGGGGTCGTGCTGCGCGGCGGCCGCATGGCGGCGCAATGGGGCGATATCGCGCGGCCCGATACCACCTACTCGGCCGCCAAGAGCTATGTCGCGCTGATGGCGGGCATTGCCCTGGACGACGGGTTGATCCGCTCGCTCGACGACAAGGTGGCCGACTACGCGCAGGACGACGGCTTTGCCAGCGGGCACAACCGCGCCATCACGTGGCGCCACCTGCTGCAGCAGACCAGCGAATGGCAGGGCGAGCTGTGGGGCAAGCCCGACAGCGTGGACCACAACCGGCAGGCCGGCTCGCACAACGCCGACAACAGCCGCAAGGGCACGCTGCGCGAACTCGAGGCGCCCGGCACGCGCTGGGAATACAACGACGTGCGGGTCAACCGCCTCGCCTGCTCATTGACCCAGCTGTTTCGCCGCTCGCTGGCCGACGTGCTGCGCGAGCGCATCCTGGAGCCGATCGGCGCTTCGGCAAACTGGGAATGGCGCGGCTACGACAACGCGCGCCTGCATTTCGACGGCCGCCAGGTGGAATCGGTGTCCGGCGGCGGCCACTGGGGCGGGGGCCTGTTCATCTCGGCCCAGGACCATGCGCGTGTCGGCCTGCTGGTGGCGCGCGGCGGCGAGTGGGCCGGCCGCCAATTGATCTCGCGCACGTACCTGGCGCAGATGACGGCGCCGTCGGCCGTGAATCCGCAGTACGGCTTCATGTGGTGGCTCAATACCGGCCGCCAGCTCTTTCCCTCGGTCCCGGCCGACGGGGTGTTCGCACTCGGCGGCGGCCAGCACATGGTGTGGGTCGCGCCCTCGCTCGACCTCGTGGCCGTGCTGCGCTGGGTCGACAAGCCGCATTGCGACGCGCTGCTCGGGCGCATCGCCGCCGCCTGCCGATGAGCGGCCCATCGGGCGAAACTCACACCAACGGAGACAGACCATGACCAGCAGAAGAACCTTCCACCGCATCGCATTGGCCAGCGCGGCCACCGCCATGGGGGGGCCGGTGTTGGCGCAGCCCAAGCCGAAGACGGGCGGCGTCCTCACCTATGCGGCCGGTTCCGCCACGCAGACGCTCGATCCGCAGTTCATCACCGACGTGACGACCTTCCGCGGCGTCGGCGCCATGTACGAGGCGCTGACCCGGCAGGACGAGAACGGCAAGGTCGGCCCCGGCCTGGCGCTGTCGTGGACGATCTCGCCGGACAAGCGCACCTGGACCTTCAAGCTGCGCCCCGGCGTGAGCTTCCACGACGGCACACCCTTCAATGCGCAGGCCGTCAAGTTCACCTACGACCGCATCCTGAACCCCGCTACCGGCTCGCCGCGGCGCAGCACGCTGGAGATGGTGGAGTCGACCGCCGTGGTCGACGACCTGACCTTCCGCCTGACGACCAGGGAGCCGTTCGCGCCGCTGCTGGCGCAACTGAGCGCCTACAACGTCTACATCCTGAGTCCCTCCCACGTCACGAAGGAAGGCGCGAATTTCAGCAAGACCGCCTCCGGCACCGGGCCCTTCAAGCTGCAAGCCTGGCAGCCGGGCGAAAAGCTGGTGGTGGTGCGCAACGACAAGTACTGGGGCGAAAAGCCCAGGCTCGACTCGGTGGTGTTCAGCGTGGTGCCCGAGGATTCCGCGCGCACCCTGCTGCTCCTGAGCGGCCAGGCCGATGCGATCTCCGAACTGCCGTACGTGATGGTCAAGAAGCTGGGGTCGCTGGATGCGGTGCGCGTGCTGCGCAAGCCCGGCTACCGCACCATCTACCTCGGCATGAACCTCTCGGTGCCGCCGTTCAACGACCTGCGCGTGCGCCAGGCCGTCGGCTACGCGATCAACAAGCCGGCGTTGGTGCAGGGCGTGCTGAGCGGCATCGGCACGCTCGGCGGCTCGCTGGAATCGTCGGTGATCGAAGGCACGGCCAAGGAGCTGCAGCCCCATCCGTACGACCCGGTCAAGGCGAGGAAGCTGCTGGCCGAAGCGGGCTTGCCGAACGGCTTCACGACCGACTTCATGGTCCCCACCGGCCGCTACAACATGGACCGGCAGGTGGGCGAGGCGATCCAGGGCCAGCTCGCGACGGTCGGCATCAAGGTCAACATCCAGTCGCCGGAATTCGGGGCCTACCTGGCGGCGCTGAACAAGGGCAAGGTGCCCATGTTCCTGAGTGGCAAGGGCAGCCCGACCGGCGACATGGACTTCACCCAGGCGCTGTTGAACAGCAGCACGGGGAAGATGAACTACTTCAACTTCAAGAACCCCGAGGTCGACCGCCTGATCCAGCAGCAGCGCGTGGCCATCGACCCGAAGGAACGCGCTCGCCTGCTGTCGGAGTTGCAGACCAAGGTGTACCAGGAGGAGCCGCACATCACCCTCTATTACGAGGACCAGGTGTGGGCCACGCGCGCCAACGTGCATGACGTCAAGGTGTACGTGAACGAGTTCGTCGACTTCAGCAAGGCCTGGAAGGCATGAGGATCCCCCTGCCGTGCTGCGCTTCCTGATCCGCCGCCTGCTGCAGGCGGTGCCCGTGCTGGTCGGCGTGTCGCTCGGCGTCTTCCTGATGGTCCACCTGATCCCGGGCGACCCGGCCGAGATGCTGGCCGGCCAGATGGCGACGCGCGAAGACGTGGAGAACGTGCGCCGCGCGCTCGAGCTCGATCGGCCGCTGGTGGAGCAGTACCTGCACTTCGCCGGCCGCGCGCTGACCGGCGACTTCGGCAAGTCCTTCCGCACCGGCCGGCCGGTCAGCGAGGAGATCGTGGCGCGCTTCGGCAACACCCTGCTGCTGGGGACCGTCGCCTTGATCATTGCCGCCATCGTCGGTGGCGCCGCCGGCATCGTGGCGGCGGTGAAGCGCTTCACCTGGATCGACAACCTGGCGCTGGCGCTGTCGATCCTGGCCATCTCGACGCCGGCGTTCTCGCTCGGCCTGCTGCTGATCCTGACCTTCGCGGTCTGGTTCAGCGTGCTGCCCATGACCGGCTTCGACAGCTGGCAGGCCATCATCCTGCCGGCCCTGACCCTGTCGGCGGCGAGCACCGCGGTGATCTGCCGCATCATGCGCAGCAGCCTGGTGGAAGTGCTGGACAACCAGTACGTGCGCACCGCGCGCGCCAAGGGCCTGCGCGAACACCTGGTGGTGTGGCGCCACGGCGTGCGCAACGCCCTGATCCCGGTGGTCACGGTGGTCGGCCTGCAACTGGGCTATCTGCTTGGCTCCGCCGTGGTGACGGAGACCGTGTTCGCCTGGCCCGGCCTCGGCCGGCTGCTGGTGCAGTCGATCCTGGCGCGCGACTTCCCGGTGGTGCAGGCCGCCGTGCTGGTGGTGGCCGTCACCTTCATCGCCGTCAACATCCTGACCGACCTGCTGTACGGCTTGCTCGACCCGAGGATTTCCGCGCAATGAACCCCTCCCCGACCAACAGGGTGGGTTCGCGCAGCGACCCCACCGAAAAAGCAGCTTCCGCCCGCCAGGACCGGTGGCGCGCGCAGTGGAAGCAGTTCCGCCGTTCCCGGGTCGCCCTGCCCGGCCTGGTGCTGTTCGTCCTGTTCGTGCTGGCCGGGCTGCTGGCGCCGCTGATCGCGCCGCACAGCCCTTACGACAACGACCTGGCGAACGTGATGAGCCCGCCGACCCTGCAGCACTGGTTCGGCACCGACGAACTGGGGCGCGACATCTTCGCCCGCATCCTGTATGGCGCCCGCATTTCGCTGGTGGAGGGCGTGCTGTCGGCCGCGATCGCCGCGGCCATCGGTGTTCCCATCGGGATGCTGTCCGGCTACGCGGGGACCAAGGTCGACGCGGTGATCATGCGGCTGATCGACGTGCTGCTGTCCTTCCCCGGCGTGCTGCTGGCCATCGTGATCATCAGCATCCTCGGCCCCAGCCTGGTCAACGCGATCCTGGCGGTGGCGATCTACACGGTGCCGATCTTCGCCCGCTTCGCCCGCGGCCAGACGCTGGCCGTCAAGCAGGAGCCGTACATCGAAGCCTGCCGCGCCATGGGCATGAGCAACCTGCGCATCCTGGCGCGCCACATCTTCCCGAACATCGCCGCCACCATCACCGCGCTGGCGACGCTGCGGGTGGGCATCAACATCCTGACCTGCGCGAGCCTCAGCTTCCTCGGGCTCGGCGCGCAGGCGCCGCTGCCGGAGTGGGGCGCGATGCTGGCCAACAGCCGAACCACGCTGTTGATCGCACCGCACCTGGCATTGTTCCCCGCCGCGGCGATCCTGCTGCTCGTGTTCGGCCTCAACCTGTTCCAGGACGGCCTGCAGGTGGTGCTGGACCCGAAGGCGCGCGGCCGCTCATGACTTCCTCCTCCTCTTCACCGCTGCTCTCGATCGAAGGCCTGCGGACGGTCTTTGCCACCGACGCCGGCGAACTCGCCGCGGTGGACGGCGTCGACCTGACGGTGTACCGCGGCCGGACGCTGGGCATCGTGGGCGAGAGCGGTTGCGGCAAATCGATGCTGTCGCTGTCGGTGATGGGCCTGCTGCCCTCGCCCGGGCGCATCGCGGCCGGGCGCGTCGTCTTCGATGGCGAGGACCTGGCACGCCTGCCGGCGGAGCGCATGCGCGCGTTGCGGGGCAAGCGCATCGCCATGGTGTTCCAGGAGCCGATGACGAGCCTGAACCCGGTCTACACGATCGGCTTCCAGATCGTCGAGGCGATGCGCGCGCACGAGCCCGGCACGCCGTTCGCCGAGCTCAAGGCGCGCGCGATCGCGGCGCTGGAACGGGTGCGGATCACCGCTGCGGCCCAGCGCTTCGACGACTACCCGCACCAGCTCTCCGGCGGCATGCGCCAGCGCGTGATGATCGCGATGGCGCTGGCCTGTTCGCCCGACCTGCTGATCGCCGACGAACCGACCACGGCGCTCGACGTGACGGTGCAGGCGCAAGTGCTGGACCTGCTGCGCGACATCCAGCGGGAGACCCACATGGCCATCGTGCTGATCACCCACGACCTCGGCGTGGTGGCCGGCATGGCCGACGAGGTGGCGGTGATGTACGCGGGCCGGATAGTGGAGCGCGCGCCGGTGGCCGACATCTTCAACGACCCGCAGCATCCCTACACGCTGGGCCTTCTGGGCAGCATGCCGCGCATCGACGAGGAGCGCGAGCGGCTGCTGGTCATCGAAGGAAGCCTGCCGCCGCCCGGCCAGGTGCCCAGGGGTTGCCGCTTCCATCCGCGTTGCGTATTCGGCACCCGCGAATGCACCTTGCAGGACCCGCCGCTGCTGGCGTTGGGGCCGCGGCACGTCGTCGCGTGCATCCATGCGCCGGTGGAACGGTTCATGGCGACACTGGCCGCGGACGGCGTCGCATGAGCGGCCGCCCGACGGTCCCCGAAGGCAGCGCCCCTGTGCCGATGCTGGAGGTCGACGGCCTCGTCAAGCATTTCGGATCGACCGGCCTGTTCGCCGGCGCCCGTGCGCCGGTGCGCGCCGTCGACGGCGTCAGCTTCACGGTGCTGCGCGGCGAGACGCTGGCACTGGTCGGCGAGAGCGGTTCGGGCAAGTCCACCACGGCGCGGCTGGCATTGCGCCTGATCGAGCCGAGCGCCGGCCGCATCCGCTTCGAGGGCACCGACATCACGTCGACGTCGCAGCGCGCCCTGCGGCCGCTGCGCCAGCGCATGCAGATGGTGTTCCAGGACCCCTTTGCTTCGCTGGATCCGCGCCTGACCGTGCGCCAGACACTGGAAGAGCCGCTGATCGTGCACGGCTTCGGCAGCGCCGCCGAGCGCCGCGCGCGGGTCGACGAACTGCTGGGCCTGGTCGGCCTGGCCATGCACCACGCGTCGCGCTACACGCACGAATTTTCCGGTGGCCAAAGGCAGCGGGTGGGCATCGCGCGCGCCCTGATGCTGCATCCCGACCTCGTGGTGTGCGACGAGCCGGTGTCGGCGCTCGACGTCTCGATCCAGGCACAGGTGGTGAACCTGCTGAAGGACCTGCAGGCCCGGCTGGGCCTGACCTACCTGTTCATCGCGCACGACCTGGCCGTGGTCAAGCACATGGCCGATCGCGTGGCGGTGATGTACCTCGGGAAGCTGGTCGAGATCGCGCCCAAGCAGGAGTTGTTCGCGAATCCGCGCCATCCGTATACGCGCATGCTGCTGGACGCGATTCCGCGGCCCGAAGCGGCGCAGCAACCGCGCCGCCAGGCCAGCACCGCCGTCGAGCCGGCGGGCCCGGCGAGCCTGCCGGCGGGCTGCCGATTCCATCCGCGCTGTCCCTTGGCCATCGAGCGCTGTCGCGTCGAAGAGCCCGCGCTCGACCCCGCCGAGCCAGGGCACCTCGCCGCCTGCCATCGAAAGCATGAACTGCCGCCGTGGCAAGCCGCGGCTGCCGGACCGGGCACCAGTGTGACGGCGCTGCGCCTGGCCTTGTATGCGCAGCGCAAGGCGGCGGCGCAGGACGCGGGCTAGTTCCGGGTTCCCGCGCCAGGCACGACGGGCCGCTACACTGGCACGCTTTACCGCCGTCCCCCCTCTTTGAAAATCTTCCACGGCTGGCGCATCGTCGCGGCGAGCGTCGGCATCCAGACCCTGCATGCCTGCCTGCTGCTGCAGGCCTTCGGCGCCTACGTGGCGGTGCTGTCCGAGGAGCAGGGCTGGAGCAAGACGGCCCTGTCCGGCGCGGCCGCCCTGCTGTCGGTCGAAGGCGCGCTGCTCGGGCCGCTGCTCGGCTACATGGTCGACCGGGTCGGTCCGCGCGTCATGGTCCGCACGGGTGTCGTGATGGTTGCGCTCGGTTTCCTGGCCCTGAGCTTCACCCGGACGATCGCGCACTTCTACGGCGCGGTGCTGCTGATCGCGATTGCCACCAGCTTCTGCGGCTACTTCCCGCTGTCGGTCGCCGTGGTGCACTGGTTTCGCAGGCGCCGCGCCCGCGCGTTGTCGCTCACGAGCCTGGGGCTCGCCTTCGGTGGCCTGGCCGTGCCGGCGGTGGGCTGGGTCATGCAGACCTACGGCTGGCGCACCATGGCGCTGCTGTCCGCGGTGTTGTGGCTGACCGTCGGATCGCTGCTCGCTTCGGTGGTGCGCGGCAAGCCCGGCGACATCGGCGAGACGGTGGACGGCGACCCTGCCCCGGAGCCGGAACCGGCCGGCGCCCCCGCCACCCGCGTGGTGCCCGAACGCGCCTTCACGGCCGCCGAGGCGCTGCGCACGCGCGCCTTCTGGCTGCTCGGCCTGGGCCACGCCATCGCGCTGCTGGCCGTCACGGCGGTCAACGTGCATGCCATCTCGCACATCAAGGAAGGCCTGGGCTACACGCTGGCGCAAGCCTCCTTCGTCATCACGCTGATGACGATGTCGCAAGGGGCCGGCGTGCTGCTCGGCGCCGCCGTGGGCGACCGCTGGGACAAGCGCCGCGTCGCCGCCGCCTGCATGCTGGGGCACGCGGCCGGCCTGCTGATGCTGACGTATGCCGTCCACCCGCTGATGCTGGGCGCCTTCGCGGTGCTGCACGGCGTGGCCTGGGGTGTGCGCGGGCCGTTCATGCAGGCGCTGCGGGCCGACTACTTCGGCCTGCAGTCCATCGGCATGATCCTCGGCCTGTCGGCCATCCTGGTTTCGATGGGCCAGGTCGGCGGCCCGCTGGTGGCCGGCGGCCTGGCCGACCTCACCGGCAATTACCGCTTCGGCTTCACGCTGCTGGCGCTGGTGGTGGGATCGGGGTCGCTGCTGTTCCTGCTGGCGCGCAAGCCGGCCTGACAAGGCGCGGCGGGCGGTGCAGGCGGTGCAGGCCTTGGAGGGAAGTCGGCGGAGCGAAGCGCGCCGACCGCCACCCCAGCGGCCTTGCACCGCGCATCGCTTGGCGCGACGCGCCCCGTGACGTAAAGCAAAAGCTGGGGTCGCCTGCGGCGAACCCAGCCTACGAAAACTTTGCGTCGCCGCCCTGGACTGGCGGCCACCCACTCAAATCGGCAGAAGCCTGCCGCTCGGCTTGCAAGGGAAAGAAAATCGGACTATTCTTGCCATAGCAAGGAAAAGACCCATGGCC
>JAQGMU010000394.1 GCA_028292195.1 Ramlibacter sp.
GGAAATTCGACGACCAGTTCCTGGACTTGCAGCAGGCTCATGAGGGAATGTTCATTGGAGCCTGGGGTTGAGCGCGTCGCGCAGCCAGTCGCCCAGCAGGTTCACCGACAGCGCGATCAGGATCAGCATCAGGCCCGGGAAGATGGTGATCCACCACTCGCCCGAGAACAGGAAGTCGTTGCCGTTGCGGATCAAGGTGCCCAGCGAGGGCTGCGTCGGCGGCGAACCGACGCCCAGGAAGGACAGCGTGGCCTCCGTGATGATCGCGGTGGCCACGTGGATGGTCGCCAGCACCAGCACCGGGCCCATCACGTTGGGCAGGACGTGCCGCACCATGATGCGCAGCGGCGCCACCCCGGTGACGCGCGCGGCCTGCACGTATTCCTTGTTGCGCTCCACCATGGTGGAGCCGCGCACCGTGCGCGCATATTGCACCCAGCCGGTGAGCGTGATGGCGATGATCAGCACGCCGAAGGCGACGCTGTTGTGCGCGCTGGGAAACAGCGCGCGGCCGACACCGGCGATCAGCAAGGCCACCAGGATCGGCGGGAAGCTGAGCATCACGTCGCACAGGCGCATCAGGAAGCCGTCGATCCAGCCGCCGCGAAAACCCGCCAGCAGGCCGAGCCCGACGCCGATCAGCATGGAAAGGAAGACCGACACCGCGCCCACCACCAGCGAGATGCGGGCGCCGAACATCAGCGCCGACAGGATGTCGCGGCCCTGGTCGTCGGTGCCCAGCAGGTACCTGCTGCTGCCCCCGGTAGTCCAGGCGGGCGGCAGCCGGGCGTCGCCCAGCACCAGGGTCGTGAGGTCGAAGGGGTTGTGCGGCGCCACCCAGTTGGCGAACAGCGCGCAGAAGGCGCAGCCGAACGCAACGAGCGCGGCGCCCAGGGCGACCGGCGACGTGCGGAAGCTGTGGCCGACGTCGCTGTCGAACCAGCGGAACAATGCTGCTTTCATGCGGGGGCGATTCGAGCAGCCGCGGGACTGGCCCGCGGCGGGCTCAGGCCATCACTTCTTGATGCTGATCCACTTGAAGGGCATGTAGTTGTCGGCCCGTTGCGTGATCTCGACCTTCTTGCTGATGCCCCAGGCCAGGGCCTGCTGGTGCAGCGGCAGGTGGCCGATGTCGTCCGAGTGGAGCTTCATGGCTTCGCGGATCATCGCGTCGCGCTTGCCCTGGTCGGTCTCCGACTGGATGGACTTGATCAGCTTGGTCTGCGCCGGGTTGCAGTACGCGCCCAGGTTGAACTGGCCGGCGCCCGACTCGTCGGGGCAGGCCATCAGCGAATTCAGCGCGTCGTGCGCGTCGTAGGTCGAGGGCGTCCAGCCCAGCAGGTAGAAGCTGGTGTCGCGGCGCAGGATCTTCGGGAAGTAGGTGCCCTTGGTCTCGGCCGCCAGGTTGATCTTGATGCCGACGCGCGACAGGTTGGCGGCCACGGCCTGGCAGATCCGCGCGTCGTTGACGTAGCGGTCGTTCGGGCAGTTCATGGTGACTTCGAAGCCGCTCGGGTAGCCGGCGTCGGCCAGCAGCTTCTTCGACGCTTCCGGGTCGAAGGGCAGGCGCTTGTTCATCTCGGCGTTGAAGCCATGGACGCCCGGGCCGATCATCAGGCCGGTCGGCTTGGCGGCGCCGCGCATCACGGTCTTCTGGATGCCGTCGATGTCGATGGCCTGGTAGAAGGCCTGGCGGACGCGCTTGTCCTTGAACGGGTTCTTGCCCTTCACGCTGGAGTACAGCAGCTCGTCGCGCTTCTGGTCCATGCCGAGGAAGATGGTCCGCAGCTCGGGGCCGGCCAGCACGCGGGCATTGGCCGAGCCGTTGATGCGGTCGATGTCCTGCACCGGCACCGGCTCCATCACGTCGATCTCGCCGGACAGCAGCGCGGCCACGCGGGTGGAGTCGTTGGCGATCGGGGTGAAGATGACTTCCTGGGCGTTGCCGTCGATGGTGCCCCAGTAGTTGCCGTTGCGCACGAAGGTGCTGCGCACGTTGGGCTGGCGCTCGCGCAGGCGATACGGGCCGGTGCCGTTGGTGCGGAACGAGGCGGCGTTCTCGATGCCCTTGCGGCGGTCCACCGGGCGCGTGGCCTGGTTCTGCTCGCACCACTTCTTGCTCAGGATGTAGAGCGTGGTCAGCTGGTTGGGCAGGATGGGGAACGGCGCCTTGGTCTCGATCTCGATCGCGTAGTCGTTGATCTTGCGCACTTCCTTGACGTCGTTGATGTTGCTCTTGAGGTCCGAGCCTTCGCCGGCGGCGCGCTGGAACGAGAACACCACGTCGTCGGCGGTGAACGGCGTGCCGTCGTGGAACAGGACGCCCTTGCGCAGCTCGAAGCGCCACACCGTGGGCGAAGTCTGCTTCCACGAGGTGGCCAGCGCCGGCGCCAGGCTCAGGTCCTTGTTGCGGCCCACCAAGGGCTCGTACACGTTGCCGGTCACGGACAGTTGCAGGGACTCGTTGAGCGAGTGCGGATCCATCGACAGCGAGTCGCCCTGGTTGGCGACGCGCACCGTCTGCGCCTGGACGGCGGCAGTTGCCAGCGCGATCAGCGCGGCGGCGGCGATGGCCTGTTTCTTCATTTGCATGCTCTTGGCTCCTTGTTGTGAAGTGTTGCCCGGGTTGCGGCCCAGCGCCTCCGCGCTCATGGCGCGGCCAGCGGCATGGCCTGCTCCACCAGGCCCGCATGCAGCGCGGCGCCCAGTGGGAGGATTTCATCGTTGAAGTCGTAGCGGCTCATGTGCAGCATGCAGCTGCCCTCGCCACCCTGGCCGATGCGCAGGTAGGCGCCCGGCTTCGCCTGCAGCATGAAGGAGAAGTCCTCCGCCCCCATGCTGGGCTCCATGTCGCGCACCACGTTCTCGGGGCCCACCAGCGACTCGGCCACGTTGCCGGCGAATTCGGTCTCGCGCTCGGTGTTGACGGTGGCGGGGTAGATGCGCTCGTAGTGCACCGTGGCGGTGGCGCCGAAGCCGAGCGCCACGGCGCTGCACAGTTCGTTCAGCCGCCGCTCCACCATGGCCTGCACTTCGGGCCGGAAGGTCCGCACGGTGCCGACCAAGGTCGCCTTGCCGGGGATCACGCTCATCGCGTGCAGGTCGCCCGCCTGCATGGCGCACAGGCTGACGACGGCGCCGTCGATCGGCCGCACGTTGCGCGAGACGATGCTCTGCACAGCCGTGATGATGTGCGCGGCCACCAGCACCGGGTCAACCGCCAGGTAGGCGTGGGCGCCGTGGCCGCCCTTGCCGGTGATCTCGATGGAGACGCGGTCGGCGGCGGCCATCATGGCCTCGGGCCGGATGCCGAAGCAGCCCGGCTTCAGGCCCGGCCAGTTGTGCATGGCGTAGATGGATTCCACCGGCCAGCGCTGGAACAGGCCGTCCTCGATCATGGCCTTGGCGCCGGCGAAGCCCTCCTCGCCCGGCTGGAACACCAGCACCGCGGTGCCGTCGAAGTTGCGCGTCTCGGCCAGGTAGCGGGCGGCGCCGACCAGCATGGCGACGTGGCCGTCGTGGCCGCAGCCATGCATCATTCCGGACCTGGCCGACTTCCATGGGAAGTCGTTGTTCTCGGTCATGGTCAGCGCGTCCATGTCGGCACGCAGGCCGATCATCCGGCCAGATGTATTCGTGCGGCCGCGGATCACGCCGACCACGCCGGTCTTGCCGACGCCGGCATGCACTTCGTCCACCCGGCACAGGCGCAGCGCCTCCTGCACCCGGGCCGAGGTGTAGACCTCTTCGAAGCCGAGCTCGGGGTGGGCGTGCAGGTCGCGGCGGAACGCGGTCAGTTCGGGATGGAACTGGGTGATGTGGGCGAACGGGCGGCCGTGGGCCAGCGTGCGCGTATGCGAGGTGACGGGAGCGAGCATCAATGGCCTCCGGCGCTGCCGACGCGCAGGCGCGGATCGACGACGAAATACAGCAGGTCCACCACCAGGTTGATGAGGACGAAGATCAGGGCGATCAGGCACAGGTAGGCGGCCATCACGGGGATGTCGGCGAAGGTCACGGCCTGGATGAACAGCAGGCCCATGCCGGGCCACTGGAAGACGGTCTCGGTGATGATCGCGAAGGCGATCAGGCCGCCGAGCTGCAGCCCGGTGATGGTCATCACCGGCACCAGCGTGTTCTTCAGCGCGTGGCCGAAGTGGATGGTGCGGTTGGACAGGCCGCGCGCGCGGGCGAACTTGATGTAGTCGGTGCGCAGCACCTCCAGCATCTCGGAGCGCACCAGCCGCATGATCAACGCCAGCTGGAAGATGGCCAGCGTGAGCGCCGGCAGCACGATGTGGTGCCAGCCATCGCGCGTGAGCAGGCCGCTGGACCACCAGCCGACCTGCACCGTCGCGCCGCGGCCGAAGCTGGGAAACCAGCCGAGGGTGACGGCGAACACGAGGATCAGGAGGATGCCGACCAGGAAGGGCGGCAACGAGACGCCGAGCAGCGAGAGCGTCATGAAGGCCTGGCTCAGGAAGGTGCCGCGGCGCAGCGCCGAATAGATGCCCAGCGGAATGCCGGCCACCAGGGCGAGGGCTGCGGCGACGAGTGCGAGTTCCAGCGTGGCGGGGAAGCGCTCGGCGATCAGGCGCGACACCTTGGCGCCCTGGCGCAGGCTCAGGCCGAATTCGCCCTGGGCGGCGTTCAGGAGGAAATGCCAGAACTGCACGAAGAAGGGCTGGTCGAGCCCCAGGTCGGAACGCAGCTCGCGGATCTGGGCCGGGCTCGCGTCCTGCCCGAGCAGGAACACCACCGGATCGCCCACGTACTGGAACAGCAGGAAGGCGATGTAGGCCACGACGACCATCACGACGATGGCCTGGATCACGCGGCGCAGGATGAAGGCAAGCATTCGTTGGGGCGCAGGGAGCTTTGGATGCTAGCAGAGCAATCTACGTGCCGACACCGGGGTTTCCTTCAGGTCTAAACAATCTGGCGGCGGCTGCGGCGGGCGCTTGGGCCAATAAAAAAGCCGCCCGAAGGCGGCTTTCAAGTTTCTTGTTTTCTGCGCCGGCCCCCGAGGAGGCCGGGTCGAAAATCAGAAGCTGTGGCGGATACCGAGGTCCAGGCCGGACGAACTTTCGTTCGCCGCGGTGGTGGCACCGTTCAGGCCGCTGTTGGCGCCGTCGCGGTTCTTCGCGTAAGCGTACGTCGTGTACAGCGCAGTGCGCTTGGACAGGTTGTGCACGTAGCCGAGCGCGAACTTCTGGGTGCGCGGATCCGGGCCGAACAGGTTGCTGCTCAGGCGGTACTCGGAGTAGGAGGCACGGATTTCGCCAGCGCCGACCGGCACCAGGGCGCCCAGCAGCCAGCTCTTGCCGGTGCCTTCACCACCACCGAGGGACAGGCGGTCGTTGCTGTACTGGCCCAGCAGCTTGGCGACACCGAAGTCCCATTGGCCGCCAATGTTCCAGGTACGGACGTTGCCGCTGGTGAGCACGGCAGGCGCGCCGGCTGCAACCGTCAGGTTCGTGCGGCCGTAACCCACGGCGACGTTGAACGGGCCGGCAGCGTAGCCGAGGCGGGCACCGTAGCCCTTGCCGTCACGCGGCGTGTTGCTGGCGGTCTCGCCGCTGTAGTACTGGGCTTGGCCGTAGAAGCCGCCCAGGTTACGCGGCAGGAAGTAGCCGATCGAGTTCGACGCGCGGACTTGGGTCGGGTAGAACAGGGACGGAATGGCAACCGAACCGACCGCAGCGGTCAGCGGGTTGAAGCCAAGGCCAACGCCGTTCAGGGTCAGCGAGGTGCCCACGCCGTTGGTGCCGAACGGATCGAACACCGTCAGGTTCCAGAACGCCGGGGTGTAGTCACGGCCCAGGCGCATTTCGCCCCAGTTGCCCGCCAGGCTCACGGTGGAGCGACGGTTGAAGGTCAGGCCTTGGCTGCCGTTTTGGCCAGCAGCAGCACCACCGGAAACCTGGTTGTTGGTGTTGGTGGCGGCACCGGTGCCGTTGTCGTTGTTCACGCCAGCTTCCAGCCAGAACGAAGCGGACATGCCACCGCCGAGGTCTTCCGTACCACGGAAGCCCAGACGCGAGCTGTTGTAGCCCGAGTTGGTCAGTTGGAATTTGTCGGTGCTGCCGGTGCCGTTACCACGACCCCAGGCCAGCGTTGCGTCGACGATACCGAACAGGGTCACCGACGACTGAGCGGAAGCCGCACCAGCGGCGGCCATCACGGCTAGCGCAATGAGGGACTTTTTCATGCAAGTTTCTCCAAGGTTAAACATAGGGCTCCGGTGCGATTGGGAGATCGGAATGCAGGCACGTTCGTGCTCCCACCGGATCCCCGGGCCAACCTCCTTTTGGAAGGTTGTTGCTATTGCACCAGACGGCCCCCGCCTTCGCAAAGGATTTAGGCCGAAGAGTGCCGTTTCGTTGCACAGGGACAACAAGGGCGGAACAGCAGAGTGGACCTCGCGCAACAACTATCGCGCACCGTTTCGTATCGCAAAAAACTGCGCCTTCTGCCACCCCAGGCCCATTTCCGGCACACTTTGGCGAATGGATCGATTGATCGGCGCGCTCGACAGCGCCCTGCGCACCCTGTTTTCCACGCCCCGGGCCAGCCGGCCCTGCCCCGTGGTTCCGGCCGACGACACGCACCTCGGTGTCCAGGAGCGCAGCCACGCGGCCGCCCTGATGCGCGTGAACCATGTCGGCGAGGTGTGCGCGCAGGCGCTTTACACGGCGCAGGCGATGGCCACCAGGAGCCCGGAGCTGAAGGCGCAGATGGAAAAGGCCGCGCGCGAGGAAACCGACCACCTGGCCTGGACCAAGGCCCGCCTGGACGAACTGGGCGCCCGGCCTTCGCTGCTCAATCCGCTCTGGTACGCGGGCGCCTTCGGCCTGGGCCTGGTGGCCGGCCGCTTCGGCGACGCGGTGAGCCAGGGCTTCGTGATCGAGACCGAACGGCAGGTGGAAGCGCACCTGCAAACCCACATGGAGCGGCTGCCCGCGGGCGACCATGCATCGCGCGCCATCGTGGCGCAGATGAAGGACGACGAACGTGCGCACGCCGAAGCGGCGCAGCGCGCGGGCGGTATCGAGCTGCCGCCGCCGGTGAAATATGCGATGCGGGCAGCGGCCAAGGTCATGACCACCACCGCGCACTATCTGTAATCGCTGGGGTTCCACCCCAGCCTACGGGGCCGGATGTAGCGGATGTAGCGGATGTAGCGGATGTAGCGGATGTAGGCTGGGGTGGAACCCCAGCTTCCACGCCTTACGCCCCGGCGTCGTCCACCAACTCGAAGCTGGTCGTCATCTCCGCGGTCTTGGCCAGCATCGCGCTCGCCGAGCAGTACTTCTCGTGGCTCATGGCGATGGCGCGCTCCACCGCCGCCGCTTGCAGGCCGCGGCCGCGCACCGTGAAGTGCATGTGGATCCTGGTAAACACCTTGGGATCCGTGGGCGCGCGTTCCGCGCTGAGCTTGACCGAGCAGCCGCGCACGTCGTGCCGCCCGCGCTTCAGGATCAGCACCACGTCGTAGGCGGTGCAGCCGCCGGTGCCGGCCAGCACGGTCTCCATGGGCCGCGGCGCGAGGTTCCGGCCGCCGTTCTCCGGCCGCGCCTCGTCCGGCGCGCCATCCATCATCAGGACGTGGCCGGTGCCGGTCTCGGCGAGAAAGCCCATGCCCGAGCGCGCGCCCGTGGCGCCGGTCCATGTGACTGTGCATTCCATCCTGGTTTCCTTCGATCAAGCGGCGTTGACGCCAACAATTTCCGCTAATGCGATGCTGCGCCGCCACAGGGTCTTGTGCATCGCAACAAATTGCGGGCTATACTGGATGCACAGCATAGCGATTTCGCTAGGCACCGCTCGCAGAAGCACCCGCCCGCAAGGGCCGCCGACGCAGCGTACTGGTTGTCTCCTCCACCTCCTCCTTTGGTGGATTTAGCCTCCGGATCGCAAGGTCCGGAGGCTTTTTTCTGCCTCCGCAGACAGCCACTTATGATTTCGCCGTCATGACCCAGCCCCTCCAGCCTGAGGATTACCTCAAGAAGATCCTCACCGCCCGTGTCTACGACGTCGCCGTCGAGTCGGCGCTGGAGACCGCCCGCAACCTCAGCCGCCGGCTGCACAACAAGGTGCTGCTCAAGCGCGAGGACCAGCAGGCCGTGTTCAGCTTCAAGCTGCGTGGCGCCTACAACAAGATGGCGCACCTGACGCCGGAGCAGCTGCGGCGCGGCGTGATCTGCGCCTCGGCCGGCAACCACGCGCAGGGCGTCGCCATGGCGGCGCACAAGCTCGGCGCGCGCGCGCTGATCGTGATGCCGGTCACCACCCCCCAGCTGAAGATCGACGCCGTGAAGGCGCTGGGCGGCGAGGTCGTCTTGCAGGGCGACAGTTATTCGGACGCCTACGGCCACGCCGTGGAACTGTGCGAGCAGCAGCAACTGACCTTCGTCCACCCGTTCGACGATCCGGACGTCATCGCCGGCCAGGGCACCATCGCCATGGAGATCCTGCGCCAGCACCAGGGGCCCATCCATGCCGTGTTCGTCGCCATCGGCGGCGGCGGCCTGATCTCCGGCGTGGCCGCGTACATCAAGGCCGTGC
>JAQGMU010000402.1 GCA_028292195.1 Ramlibacter sp.
TCGAGTCCGATTGATCGCAAAACTGGATGAGAGAACGCCGCCCGGCCCGACTAGTGGGGGGAGCAACAGAACCCTAGGCTACGTCCTCCTCCGTTCCACTTCTTCCAAGGATCCCTGTCATGACCCAGCCCAAAATCGGCATCATCATCGGCTCTACGCGCGAGGGGCGATTCGGCGACAAGCCCGCTGCCTGGATTCACTCCGTCGCCTCCAGGCGCGATGACCTCCAGTTCGAGCTGGTCGATCTGCGCGACTATCCGATGCCTTTCTTTGCGGAGCCGATGTCGCCCGCATGGGGCCCTGTCAAGAATGAAAGCGCGAAGGCATGGGCGGCCAAGCTCTCCGGCCTCGACGGCTTCATCATCGTCACCCCCGAGTACAACCACGGTCCGAGTGCCGTGCTCAAGAATTCGCTGGACTATGCCTATGCCGAGTTCGTTCGCAAGCCGGTGGCGTTCGTGGGTTACGGCGGCGTTGGCGCAGCGCGTGCGATCGAGCAGCTGCGCCTTGTCGCCGCCGAGCTCCAGATGGTGTCCGTCCGGAATGCAGTGCACGTGGGCATGGTCGAGTTCCTGGGCATCTGGAAACAAGGCAAGAGCTTTGACGACTATCCACATCTTGGCCAGGCCGCGGCTGGCTTGCTCGACGAGCTCGCCTGGTGGGCCAGGACCTTGAAGGGCGCTCGCGCCGGCGCGGCGTAAAGGCCGAAGTGGGTTACGCGCAAGCAGCATTGATGGAGCGGTCCAACGGCCGCAGGGGCCAGAATCCGCCTGGGCGCCGGATCGTGCGGCGGACCCGCGGCCAGCAACACGGCTCGATCACGCGGCTCATGTGCCCCGGCGACCTCGGTGAGCTCGTCAAGCCCTATGTCTTTCTGGATTTCTTCGATGACGATTCCCTGCAAATGGGAGAACTTCCGTTTCACCCCCACTCCGGAATCGCGACCCTCACCTACCTGATCGAGGGCGAGCTGCGATACGAGGACAGTACCGGCGCGAGCGGTGTGCTTGCGCCCGGGAGCGTGGAATGGATCCGGGCCGGCGCGGGCGTGTGGCATACCGCGCGCCAAACGAAGCGGCAACGCGTCAGGGGTTGCCAAGTGTGGATCGCGTTGCCGCCCGAGCTTGAAACAGCGCCTGCCCGCAGCATCTACCTTGGCCCGGAGGATCTGCCGCGTTGCGGGCCCGCGCTCGTCCTTCTTGGCAGTGTTGGCGAGGTTTGCAGTCCGCTCCTCGCGCCCTCGTCGATGAACTATCTGGCCCTGCGCCTGCAGGCTGGAGAGGCCTGGCGATACGAGCCCCCGACAGGGCACTCGGTGGCGTGGCTGGCGGTCAGCAGCGGCACGCTTTCAGCGTCCGGAAAGATCTGCGCCGGGGAAATGGTCGTGTTCGAGGAGTCCGGGCAATCGATTGACTTGCGGGCACAGAGCGACACGGTCTGCATCCTTGCGTCCGCGGCGAAGCATCCGCACGACCTGGTGACGGGCTACTACTCCGTGCACACGAGCGAAGACGCCCTGCGTTTCGGCGAAGCAGGGATCCGCGCAATCGCGCAGCAGCTGCGTGACGTCGGCCGGCTCTCCAGGTAGCGGCCGCATTGGAGCAAGACCCGCCTGAATGCATCGATTGCGACAGGACTCGCCCAGCATCGCCATGAAGCGGCCATAGGAGCATGCGAAGTAGACTCACCCGGCGGCATCTTGCGCGTGAGCGGCAGCGGGATATTCAAGTTTCCAGTCGCGATCGAGGACATCCATGGTTGATCTGAACTACATCGCGCTGTTCGTCCAGGTGGTCCGTGCCGGGAGCTTCGCTGCCGCAGCCAGACGGGCGGGCATTCCCCCGAATACCGCCAGCCGCCGTATCCTGCAGCTCGAACAGGAGCTCGGGTTGCGCCTGCTGCATCGCTCGACGCGCCGGTTGACGCTGACCGACGCGGGAGAGGCTTTCTACGCGCGCTGTTCCGAACAGGTCGAGGCGCTGTCAGAGGCGGCGCAAGACCTGGCCGAGGGAAGTCAATCGCCGAGCGGGAAGGTACGCGTCGCTGCCGCGGCTGACTTCTTCAACTGGTTTGAAATGGACTGGATCCATGAATTCCTGGTCGCGAACCCGAAGGTTCGGCTGGAATTCATTCTCAGCGACGCGCGGGCAGACCTGGTGGCCGAGAGCATCGACATTGCCATCCGGGCCGGCAAGGTCCTGGAGCCTACGCTGGTTGCGCGGCGAATCGGAAGCAGCCGCGCATCGCTGGTGGCCAGTCCCGCCTACCTGAACGCGCGCGGCATGCCGGGCGCCGTCGACGAGCTTTCGAGTCATGACTGCATCGCGATGCCGGCGGCATCTGGGCGTACCGTCTGGCATCTCGAGGGCAAGGAAGGTCCCGTGGAGGCCCACGTTTCCGGCCGCTTCTACGCGAACTCGGCACAGGTCCTTCTCAAGGCTGCGCTGGCGGGCCTCGGAATCGCCTTCCTTCCCGATCTGATGACCGCGCCGCACGTCCGTTCAGGCCGGCTGACGGAAGTGCTGCACGACCTGGCGAGTACGGGCGTGGACGTCTACCTCGTCTACCTCAGCCGACGCCAGCTGCCACGTGCCGTCAGCGCATTCATCGAATACGCGATGACACGCATGGTTGCCGAAGGACTGGTTGGACCTCCGGCAAGCAACGGGCCGCGCGCGCGCCGAGTCGCCTAGCAGTTGTATCCCTGGCTCGATGGGCCATTGCTCCATGGCTGGACGAGTGAAATCCAGATTGGCCGGCTAGTCCGCGGGATGTCGTGTCCGTAGCATCAACCCGTCTTCAACACCTTCCTGAAACATCCTGGCTGCGGCGACATTCGCCCTCCCAGGTACTGGAGCAGCACTTTGCAATCCCTGAAATCTCCAACTTCCGTTTCGACGAGTTCGTCACCCCTTGCGCGCCCCATCGTTCATCGCACGCGCGGTCGCCGGCATGGCCCGATCACGCGATTGATGAGTCCATCCGATCTCGGTGAACTGCTACGCCCCTTCGTCTTCCTGGACCACTTCGACACTCCCAGCGTTGCTGCAGAGGGCTTCGGCCTGCACCCGCACTCGGGCATTGCGACTGTCACGTGGATCATGGAGGGCAACATTGCCTACGAGGACACCACGGGCGAAAGAGGGATGGTTCCCGAAGGTGGCCTCGAATGGATGAAAGCCGGTGGCGGCGTCTGGCACGGCGGCAGTTTTGGCGACTCCGCTCGCATTCGCGGCTTCCAGCTTTGGCTCGCATTGCCGCCTGAGCTCGAACTGGGGCCGGCGGAGAGTGCCTACCTGGGGCCGGAATCCATCCAGCACCAGGGTCCGGCCAGCGTGTTGCTGGGCGCGTACGGCCAAGCGACCAGCAAGATTCCCGCCCCGTCGTCTCTCAACTACCTGTCGGTGTCGCTCAAGGCCGGCGAACAGTGGACCTACTCGCCGCCCGCTGGTCATACGGTCGCATGGGCCGCTGTGAGCCGGGGATCGCTCCGTTCGCCGGAAGCCTTGCAGGCAGGTGAGCTGGCAGCCTTCGCGGAGTCGAACGAGTCCATCGCCTTTGATGCGCAAACGGACGTCGAGTTTGTTCTGGGCTCGGCGGTGAAGCATCCGCATGACCTGGCGCTGGGCTATTACTCCGTGCACACCAGCGTCGACGCTTTGCGCGAAGGCGAGTCACGCATTCAGCAGATCGCCACGCGCCTGCGCACAGAGGGGCGCCTGGCCTGACTGCGCCAAACGACGGCGTGCCCGTCGAAATCAGAAGCGGGCGTCCAGCCACCGCTGGAGCTCGGCGTACACGGGCTCCGGCGCGACCTCGTTGAAGATCTCGTGGTAGTAGCCCTCGAAGCAGTGCGACGCCACCATGTCGGGCGGCGCCGCCGCGGCGAAAGCGCGGCTGCCCTCCGGGTTCACCACCCGGTCCTCGCCGGCATAGAGCAGCAGCGTCGGCACCTGCCACTGCGCGGCCCTCGCCACCACCGCCGGCCCCTCGTCGGCGAAGAAGCGGGCCAGGCGGCCGGAAACGCGATCGTGCACGCGCGGATCGATGCGGTACTCGGCCACCACGGCGGCGTCGTGCGAAAGGAATTCAGGGTCCACGCCGTTGCTGACGGTGAGGTTGGGCGCCACCTTGGGCACCACCCGCATCATCAGCTTCTGCACCGGGTTCAGCCGCATGGCCAGCAGCGGCGAGGACAGCACCAGCGCGTCCACCGGCTGGCGGCCGCGCGAAACGAAGCTGGCGGCCACCAGCCCGCCCATGCTGTGGCCGAAAAGGAGCAGCGGCACGCCGGGGCCGGCGCGCCGGTAGGAGCTCTCCACCAGGTCGGTCAGGTCGTCGAGCAGGCGGTTGGTGGTGGGCAGGCCGCCGCGCACGCCGTCGGACTCGCCGTGGCCGTACTGGTCGTAGCTGCGCACGGCGAAGCCCCATAGGTTGAGGCGCCTGGCCAGCGGATCGTAGCGGCCGGCATGCTCGCCGAGCCCGTGCACGATGAGGACCATGCCGCGCGGGGCGCCGGTCGGCGGCCAGGGCCAGTCCTGGACCGCGATGTTCTCGCCGTCACTGGCGGTAAAGGTCGAGAGGGTCGAATCCGGTGACGGCTGGCTCATCCGGGACGATCATCGCCGCAGGCGCTGCACTGTCAATGATCCATTCGGCGGATTCAGGGTTTTCACCGCGAAATTGACGCCTGGGCGTCAATCGGCTCAGGGCATTTCGGCCATGACTTCCGCAACCGCCGCCGTCAGCCGCTTGGCGTAAGGCACGTGCAGGAATTCGTTGGGGCCGTGGGCGTTGCTGCGCGGGCCGAGCACGCCGCAGACCATCATCTGCGCCTTCGGGAAGCCCTTGCTCAGCATGTTCATCAGCGGAATCGTGCCGCCCTGGCCGATGTAGCCCACCGGCGCACCGAAATGCGCCTGCGACGCGGCGTTCAGCGCCCGCTCGAACCAGGGCGCGGTGGTCGGCGCATTCCAGCCGGAGGCACCGCCACTGGACTCGAAGGTCACCACCGCCTGGTAGGGCGCGTTGTCCTCCAGCAGGGCCTTCAGTTCCTGCACCGCGGACGCGGCGTCCACCAGCGGCGGCAGCCGCAGCGACAGCTTGAACGCGGTGTAGGGCCGCAGCACGTTGCCGGCGTCCTGCAGGGCCGGGAAGCCCTCGGCGCCGGTCACCGACAGGGTCGGCGTCCAGGTGCGGTTGACCAGCGCCTGCACCGGGTCGGTGGTGGTCGGCAGGGCAAAAGCCGTGGAGCCGCCGCAGTCGGCATGGGCCCAGGGGAAGCGCTTGTAGACCTCGTCGCCCAGGATGGCGGCGGTGGCCTTCGCCTGCTCCAGCCGTTCGGCCGGCATCTCGCAATGGAAACTGGCCGGCAGCAGGCGGCCGGTCTTGCTGTCCTCCAGCCGGTCCAGCACCTGCCGCATGATGCGGAAGCTGGAGGGCACCAGGCCGGAGGCGTCGCCCGAGTGCACGCCCTCGGTCAGGATCTGCACCTTCAGCGTGCCGGCGGCCATGCCGCGCAGCGAGGTGGTCAGCCAGAGCTGGTCGTAATTGCCGGCGCCGGAGTCCAGGCAGATCACCAGGCCAACGTCGCCCAGGCGCGTGCGCAGGGCATCGACGTAAGGCAGCAGGTCGTAGGAGCCGGATTCCTCGCAGGTCTCCACCAGGCCGACGATGCGCGGATGCGGCGCTTTCTGCGCCTTGAGTGCCTGCACCGCCGCGATGCTGGCGTAGACCGCATAGCCGTCGTCGGCGCCGCCGCGGCCATAGAGCTTGCCGTCCTCGTATTTCGGCGTCCAGGGACCGAGGTCGCTGCGCCAGCCGGTGAACTCGGGCTGCTTGTCCAGGTGGCCGTACATCAGGATGGTTTGCTGGCTCCCGGCCTTGGTCGCCGCCACCTCGAAGAACAGCACCGGCGTGCGGCCCGGCAGGCGAATCACCTCCAGCTTCAGGCCTTCGACCTTCTGCGCCTCGACCCAGCTGGCGGCGTTGCGCAGCACCGTGTCGATGTAGCCGTGCTGGGCCCAGTCCTTGTCGAAGCCGGGCGACTTGGCCGGGATGGCGATGTAGTCGGTCAGTTGCCGAACGATGTCGCCGTCCCATTTCTGCGTGACCTGGTCGAGGACGGCAGCGCTGTCGAGGAGGGCGGTGGGCATTTCGCGGTGCAGGGGAGCGTTCATGGGGGGCCTTGTGGGCTTTGGAAACTGCAGGACCCCGAACTTTACGCGCCGCGGGCCCGCTGGGCTAGGATGGCCCTCCTTTGCCCGATTTCCGCCCGTGGTCAAGTTCCTCGTCCTCGCCCTGTTTTACGGAGACCATCCCGAGCTCGCCCTGCGCTGCGGCACCACCCTGCGCGGGCTGTGGAACACCGGCCGCATCGACCTGCGGATCGGCCTGAACGAAGTATCGGCGCGAACGCGGGCCGTGCTCGACGAACTGCTGCCCGGCGTGGACGCCATCACCGCCGACCCGCAGGTCTACAAGTACCCGATGATGCGGCGGCTGGTCGCCGGCTACCGCGGCGACGCCACCCACATGATGTGGTTCGACGACGACTCCTGCCTGCAGCCGGGCGTCGATCCGGGCCAGTGGCTGCAGGCCGTGACACGGCGCACGGCCACGGTCACCGGCTCGCTGGGCTCGCTCTACACGCAACGGCTGACGGCCCTGCAGCGGGACTGGATCCTGCGCCAGCCGTGGGCCACCGGCCGGCCGTTGCCGGACGACCTGCTGTTCAACACCGGCGGCTGGAAGGTGGTGCCGCTGGACCTGATGCGGCGCTTCGACTTTCCGCCCGCGGACATGCGGCACGCCGGCGGCGACCTGGCACTGGGCGGCCTGCTGCAGCAACAAGGGCTGGTGCCGGAGCAGTTCCGTGTCGGCCTGGCGATCAATGCCGATGCCCAGCTGCGCGAATCGGCGGCGGCGCGGCGTGGTGTCACCGAGCCGGCGGGCGGCGAGGGCTGGAAATTGTGGGGACCTGGAACATGAGCGAACGCATCTACGTCGGTGTCGGCGGCTGGACTTTCGAGCCCTGGCGCAACAACTTCTACCCGGCCGGCCTGCCGCAAAACCGTGAGCTGCAGTACGCCAGCCGGCACCTGACGGCGATCGAGGTCAACGGCACCTTCTACAGCACCTTCAAGCCGCCCACCTTCGCCAAGTGGCGCGACGAGACGCCCGACGGCTTCGTGTTCTCGCTCAAGGCGCACCGCTTCACCACGCACCGGCGCGAGCTGGCGACGGCCGGCGAGGGCATCGCGCGCTTCACCCAGAGCGGCATCACCGAACTGGGCAACAAGCTCGGCCCGATCGTGTGGCAATTCATGCCGACCAAGCAATTCGACGCGGCCGACGTCGAAGCCTTCCTGCAGCTGCTGCCGCGCGAGGTGCAGGGCATGCCGCTGCGGCACGTGCTGGACGCGCGGCATTCGAGCTTCGCGACGGAGCAGTACCTGGACTTGCTGCAGAAGTACGGCGCCACCACCGTCTATGCCGATTCGGACAAATATCCGGCCATCCCGAATGCGCGCGGCGAGCTCGCCTACCTGCGCCTGATGCGCAGCCAGGCGGATTGCCCGACGGGGTATGAGGTCGAATCGCTGAAGCCGTGGGCCAGGGGTGCGCGCGATTGGGTGGCGCAGGGCGGCAAGCACGAGGCATTCGTGTTCTTCATCAGCGGGGCCAAGGAGCGCGCGCCGGCGGCGGCGCAAGCGATGTTGACGCTGCTTTGACGCGGCTACGGGCGCGCGGCCGACCGCCAGCGCCTGAGCCACTCCAGCCCCCGCGAGGTGCCGCCCGCCTGGGCACCGCGCGCCGGCCGGTATTCGCAGCCGACCCAGCCTTCCCAGCTGCAGGCCGCCGAGACCTCGTCGATCACGCCGAACAGGTAGTCGTGGTTCAGCTCGCCCAGGTCCGGCTCATGCCGCTGCGGCACGCCGGCGATCTGGAAGTGGCCGACGCGGCCGCTCGGCAGGTACTCGCGGATCTTCATCGCGACGTCGCCCTCGACGATCTGGCAGTGATACAGGTCCATCTGCACCTGCACGTTCACGGCACCGATCTCACCCACCAGCGCGTGCGCGTCGTCCTGGCGATTGAGAAAGAAGCGCGGGATGTCGCGCGTGTTGATCGGCTCCAGCAGCAGGTTGATGCCCTGCTTGGCCGCCTCCACCGCGGCCCAGCGCACATTGGTCACGTAAGTGGCGCGCAGCTCGTCGCGTTCCTGGCCTTCCGGCACCAGGCCCGCCATCACGTGGATGCGCGGGCAGGCCAGCGTCTCGGCATAGCGCAGCGCGGTGACGATGCCGGCGCGGAACTCTTCCTCGCGCCCCGGCAGGCAGGCCAGGCCGCGTTCGGCGCCGTCCCAGTTGCCGGGCGGGGCGTTGAACAGCACCTGCTGCAGGCCGTTGGCCTTGAGCCGCGCGGCCAGCTCGCCCGCTTTGTGCTCGTAGGGGAACAGGTATTCGACGGCCTCGAAGCCGTCGCGGGCGGCGGCCTCGAAACGGTCCAGGAACGCATGCTCCGGATAGAGCATGGAGAGATTGGCGGCAAAGCGGGGCATGGGGGTCCTAGCGCACCGTCCCGCGGACGGCCTGCGGATTCTCGGCGATGTACTGGCGCACCACCGCATCGAAGTCGGCGTCGGCCTGCAGGCCGAGTGCGCGGGCCCGGTCCCAGGCGATGTCGCCGGGCCAGCTGCGCACCAGCCGCTCGATGGCGGGGTCGGGCGTCCAGTCGATCAGCCCGCTGGCGGCCGGGCCGCCGGCGCGTTCCAGCGCCCCGGCCATCGCGCCGACGGTGGTCTGCAGGGACGGCAGGTTGATCGCGGTCAGCGGACCCCAATCGGCATCGCTCGCCTCGGCGGCGCGGACAAAGCCTTCGATGGTGCGGCTGGGCGAGGCCAGCGCCACGACCGTCTCCGGCGGCACCGGCACGCGGGCCCGCTCGCCCGCCAGCGGCTCGCGGATCATCCCGCTGAAGAAGCCCGAAGCGGCGCCGTTGGGGCGCCCCGGCCGCACGCTCACCGTCATGGGCCGCACGCTGCGGCCGGTGACGAAACCCTTGCGGCCGTAGTCGGCCACCAGCTGCTCGCCGATGAACTTCTGGATGCCGTAGCTGCCCTGCGGCGTCGGCAGGCTGTCGTCACGCACCCGGCCCATGGGCGGCTGGCCCGGCTGCTGGCCGAACACCGCCAGCGAACTCGCGTACACGAACACCGGGCACGAACCCAGCGCGCGGCAGGCATCGAGCAGCCCGCGCGTGGTGTCCAGGTTGCTGCGCATGCCGAGCTCGAAGTTCGCTTCGCACTCCGCGCTGACGGCGGCCGCGAGGTGGAACACCGCATCGGTGCCGGCGGCGGGGATGGCGCGCTGCTGCACCAGCTCCAGCAGGTCGCCCTGCAGCGAACGGACGCGCGGATCGGCCGCCAGGTCGGCCGGAGCCGGCCCGAGGTCGGCCAGCGTGATGCGTTCGATGGTCCGCGCGGGCGCCCCGCGCAGCGAGAGCCGGCCCGCGGCCAGCAGGGCGCGCGCCAGGCGGGCGCCAAGGAAACCGGCGCCGCCGGTGATCAGGATGTTCATGGATGCAGGATAGCGCGGCAGGGTGTTTACGCAATCCCAGCCAGCCGCAACAGCATGCCGGCAAGCGCGCACCCCGCGATCACCGGAATCACCCCTGCCTTGAAGCGGAACAGCGCCAGCGCCGCCAGCCCCGCGAGCACCAGCGCCACGACGTCGACGGGCGCGCCCAGCGTCGGGTTGGCGAAGGCGATGTGCTGCAGGAAGAACAGCGCCAGGGTCGCGATCACGCCGACCACGGCGGCCGTGATCGCCGTCAGCGGCGCGGTGAAGCGCAGTTGCCCGTGCGTGGCCTCCACCAGCGGACCGCCGGCCAGGATGAACACGAAAGACGGCAGGAAGGTGAACCAGGTCACCACCCCCGCCGCCAGCGCCGCGCCGGCAAAGAGCGCCTCGGGTCCCAGCACCCGGTGGGCCCAGCCGCCGACGAAACCGACGAAAGCCACCACCATGATCAGCGGCCCGGGCGTGGTCTCGCCCAGCGCCAGCCCGTCGATCATCTGCAGGCCGGTCAGCCAGTGGTACTGCTCCACCGCGCCCTGGTAGACGTAAGGCAGCACGGCATAGGCACCGCCGAAGGTGAGCAGCGCGGCCTTCGTGAAGAACCAGCCCATCTGCGCCAGCGTGGAAGTCCAACCCTGCCAGATCACCAGCAACACCATGGGCAGCACCCACAGCGCGGCGCCCACCAGCAGCACGCGGGCCAGGCGCGCGGGCGTGAAGCGCGCGTGTTCCGGCGTCGGCGTGTGGTCGTCGATCAGCGCCGGGCCCCAATGCTTGTCGGCCGCGCCATGGCCGCCGCCGGCCGTGAACTGCGCCGGCGCCAGGCGGCCCCCCAGCACGCCAGCCAGGGCCGCACCCAGCACCACTGCGGGAAACGGCACCTTCAGCCAGGCGATCGCGACGAAGCTGGCCAGCGCCACCGCCCACAGCAGCGGCCCCTGCGTCGGCCGCTTCAGCGTGCGGCTGCCGATCCGCCACACCGCGTGCAGCACGATCGCCGCCACGGCGGGCTTGATGCCGTAGAACACGCCGTTGACCCAGCCGACCTGGCCGAAGGCGACGTAGACCCAGCTGAGGCCAATCAGGATCGCCAGCGAGGGCAGCACGAACAGGCCGCCCGCCACGATGCCGCCCCAGCTGCGGTGCAGCAGCCAGCCGATGTAGGTGGCGAGCTGCTGCGCCTCCGGCCCCGGCAGCAGCATGCAGTAGTTCAGCGCGTGCAGGAAGCGCCGCTCGGAGATCCAGCGTTTCTGCTCGACCAGCTCGCGGTGCATGATCGCGATCTGCCCGGCCGGGCCGCCGAAGCTGATGAAGCCCAGGCGCAGCCAGAAGCGCAGGGCTTCACCGAACGACACCGTGGCGCGCGCGCCGTCTTCGTCCTGGGCCAGGGCGGCCGCCGCCGTCATCGGTGAGGCCCCTGGGCTTGGCGGCACCACGCATACAGCGCGTCGTACAGCGGCAGCGCCGCCTGCAGCATGGCGTGGTCGTCGGCGTGCAGCAGCGACAGCCCCTGCGAGAAGGCCAGCAGCCCGGGCGACTGCGGCGCCAGCTCCGGCCGGCCGGTGTCGGCGCCGCGCACGATGGTGGCCAGCCGCTGGAGGCCGGGATCATCCAGGTCGTAAGCCCTCATCAACGCGTCGAAGCTGCAGCGCTCGCCATCGTGCGTGATCGGCGCACCCGGCAGGTCGTACGCCACGGCGTCCAGGCGGCGCGCCTCGCCGAACACCTGGTCCACCGGGACGTAGAAGAACCGCGCATCCGCGTCGATGAAGCGCAGCACCAGCCAGGGGCAGGCAATGCGGTCGATCTTGGGCCGGGCGCGCGTGATCCAGCGCGTGGGCGCGCTGGGGCGCTGGAAAGAAAGGGCGGGGGATGCCGAAGTTGAAACGGTGTCCACGGGGAAGCTCCCATCAGGGGGTTGCCAGCGCTTGGACGGGACACCGTCTTCCGCAAGGGACCGGGAGGCTGTGTTCCCGGTGCGCAAATCTTAGCTCACCCGCGCTCGAACTTGAAGACCGCGGTGCTGGCGGTGAGATTCGGCAGCGTCCGCTTGACCTCGCCATCCTGCAGGCCGAAGGCGTCGAGGATGCTCAGGCGGTTGCGGGTGGCCAGCACCTCGAAGTCCTTGAAGGTGCCGACCCGGATGTTGGGCGTGTCGTACCACTCGTAGGGCAGCCGCTTGGTCACCGGCATGCGGCCGCGGAAGATCGACAGCCGGTTCGGCCAGTGGGCGAAGTTGGGGAAGGCGACGATGCCCAGCCGGCCGACGCGCGCCGTCTCGCGCAGCATGGTCTCGGCATTGCGCAGGTGCTGCAGCGTGTCGATCTGCAGCACCACGTCGAACGAGGCGTCGTCGAACATCGACAGGCCCTCGTCCAGGTTCAGCTGGATCACGTTGACGCCGCGCTTGACGCAGGCCAGCACGTTGTCGTCGGCGATCTCGATGCCGTAGCCGCTGCAGCCGCGCTGGCGCTGCAGGTGGTCCAGCAGGGCGCCGTCGCCGCAGCCGAGGTCGAGCACGCGGGCGCCCTTGGGCACCAGGTCGGCAATGATCTTGATGGTCGCGCGGTCGCTCACAGCACGGCCCCCGTGGGCAGTTCGCGCACAGTTGCGGCTGCCGGCGACGATGCGATCCGTTCGAAATAGGAACGGACCACCGACAGGTAGCGGGGGTCTTCCAGCAGGAAGGCGTCGTGGCCGTGCGGGGCGTCGATCTCGGCGTAGCTGACGTCGCGGTTGTTGTCCAGGAGCGCCTTCACGATCTCGCGGCTGCGCGCCGGCGAGAAGCGCCAGTCCGTGCTGAAACTCACCAGCAGGAATTTCGCCGCCGCCACCGCCAGCGCCTTGGCCAGGTTGCCGTTGCAGCGCAGGGCCGGGTCGAAGTAGTCCAGCGCCCGCGTGATCAGCAGGTAGGTGTTGGCGTCGAAGTACTCGCTGAACTTGTCGCCCTGGTAGCGCAGGTAGCTCTCGATCTGGAACTCGATGTCCTGCGTCGTGTACTGGAGGTCCATGCCTTCGCGCAGCTGGCGGCCGAACTTCTCGTTCATCACGTCGTCCGACAGGTAGGTGATGTGGCCGATCATGCGGGCGATGCGCAGGCCGCGCTTGGGCACCACGCCGTGCTGGTAGAAGTGGCCGCCGTGGAAGTCGGGGTCGGTGACGATGGCGCGGCGCGCCACCTCGTTGAAGGCGATGTTCTCGGCGTTCAGGTTGGGGGCACTGGCCACCACCACCGCGTGCCGCACGCGCTGCGGGTATTGCAGCGTCCACGACAGCGCCTGCATGCCGCCCAGGCTGCCGCCCATCACGGCGGCGAGTTGCTGGATGCCCAGCGCGTCGAGCAGGCGGGCCTGGGCCGTGACCCAGTCTTCCACCGTCACCACCGGGAAGTCGGCGCCCCAGACGCGGCCGGTATCGGGGTTCACGTGCATCGGCCCGGTGGAGCCGAAGCAGGAGCCGAGGTTGTTGACGCCGATGACGAAGAAGCGGTCGGTGTCCACCGGCTTGCCGGGCCCGATCATGGTGTCCCACCAGCCTTCGGACTTTTCCTGGCCGGGGTAGACCCCCGCCACGTGGTGCGAAGCGTTGAGCGCGTGGCAGATCAGGACGGCGTTGCTGCGGTCGGCATTGAGCGTGCCGTAGGTTTCGTAGGCCAGCGCGTAGCCGCGGATCGAGGCGCCGCTTTGCAGCGCAAGCGGCGCGTCGAACTGCATGGAGCGGGGGGTCGCGATCAGTGTCATGTGCAAACAAAAAACCCGGCGCCGCTCAAAGCGGCCCGGGTCCGGGCGGTCTTTAGCGGCATTTATTGAGCGCCCGCAAGCTGGGCAAATCGGCGCTGGGGGAAGTATAGCGGCGCTTCAGTGCAGCGCCGCCGGCACCCCGGGCACCACCGGCGCCCAGCTGCTGGTGATTGGCCGGGAGCCTCTGCCGTGCGATCATCCGTCGGCCATGGCCCTCGCCGACGATCTGGCCGAACACCGCGGCTACCTGCTGCGTTTCGCCCGCCTTCAGTTGCGCAACGACGCCTGGGCCGAGGACGCCGTGTCCGAAACGCTGCTGGCCGCGCTGTCCAGGCCCCAGAGCTTCGGCCAGCGCAGCCAGCTCAAGACCTGGCTGGTCGGCATCCTCAAGCACAAGGTGGTCGATGTGCTGCGCGAACGGCGGCGGGAGGTGGCCCTGCTGTCCGACGAGGGCGGCGAGGACGAAGCCATGGAAGCCCTGCTGTTCCAGGCCGACGGCCACTACGCCCGCCAACCGACCGACTGGGGCAACCCGGAGCAGGAGCTTTCGTCGCGCCAGTTCTTCCAGGTGCTGGAAGCGTGCACCGACAAACTTCCGGCGGCGATGGGCCGGGTGTTCCTGATGCGCGAGTGGCTGGAGCTTTCCAGCGACGAAATCTGTAATGAACTGGGCCTGACCCCGACCAACCTCTACGTGCAACTGCACCGCGCCCGGCTGCGGCTGCGCGAGTGCCTCGAACTGCACTGGTTCGGCCAGCGCCCCGCCTAGAATGAAACTGCGCCTGAAATGCAATGAGGCCACCGCGCTGCTGCTGGCGCGCGAAGACCGGCCGCTGCCGCTGTGGCAGCAGCTGGCCTTGCAGGCCCACCTGGTCGCCTGCCGAGCCTGTCCGGTGGTGGAGCGGCAGCTGCTGATCATGCGGCGCGCCATGCGCGTGTGGCGTGAAGAATCCACTTCCGGGCCCGATTAAGGAATCAGGGAGCACCCTGATGCACAAAAACCCGTTCTGGCCCCATAATGCGTGTAGTGGTCGTATTTACGTGCCACAGGTTTGCGGTGTCTAGTCGGTCTTGCGTGGTTGT
>JAQGMU010000403.1 GCA_028292195.1 Ramlibacter sp.
GCGCGAGGCTGCCGTGGTGCGCGGTGACGTGTTCCTCGCCGAGCCGCTCGGCCAGGTGCCGCGCCACCCGTTCGGCGGTGCGGCGCTGGTTGACGAAGATCAGCGTGGTGCGGTGCTGGGCGACCAGCTCGGCCAGCCGGTCGTACATCTCGGCCCAGACCTCGGTGGGCATCACGGCGGTGAGCGGCGAGCGCGGCATCTCGATGGCGAGGTCGCGTGCGCGAATGTGGCCGGCGTCGATGATCGCAGCACGCTCATCCCGCTGGCCGACCAGGAACTGCGCCATTTCGTCCAGCGGCTTCACGGTGGCGGACAGGCCGATGCGCACCGGCGGCTGCGCGCACAGCGCGTCCAGCCGTTCCAGCGACAGCATCAGGTGCGAACCGCGCTTGCTGCCGGCCACCGCGTGCAGTTCGTCGACGATCACGCTCTTGACCGACTTCAGCATCGCCCGGCCCGATTCGGAGCTGAGCAGGATGTACAGGGACTCGGGTGTCGTCACCAGGATGTGCGGCGGCTTGCGGCGCATGCGCTCGCGCTCCGCCGTCGGCGTGTCGCCGGTGCGCACCGCGGCGCGGATGCCGACGTCGGGCAGGCCCATCGCGACCAGCCCGGCCTGGATGCCGGCCAGGGGTTCCTGCAGGTTCTTGCGGATGTCGTTGGACAGCGCCTTCAGCGGCGACACGTAGAGGACGTGGACCTCGTCGGAGAGCCCCTTGTCCAGGCCTTCGCGCACCAGTTCGTCGATGGCGGAGAGGAAGGCGGCAAGCGTCTTCCCCGAACCGGTGGGTGCGGCAATCAGGGCATGGCGACGCTGGGAGGTAACGGCCCAGGCCTCGGCCTGGACCTCGGTCGGGCCGCCGAAACGGCCCTCCAGCCAGGTCGAGACGGCAGGGTGAAAGGGAAGCTGGGGCACCTCCGTATTTTCGGTGTTTGCGGCCCGGCACGGGCGGCAGATGCGCAGAGCCCCTGCACAATGGGCGTTATGGGCGCGAAGCGAACCTACAGGCCGGTGCAGGCTTTCTGCCTTGCCCTGGCTCTTGCCTGCCTGGTGCCGGCCTCCGCCGGCGCCCAAGGGCCCGCGCTGGATGCTCCCAACGTGGTGGTGATCAGCGACACCCTCGTCACCTCCGGCCAGCCGACCGCCACCGCCCTGGCCGGCCTGAAGGGCCTGGGCATCGAAGCGGTCGTGTCCCTCGGCCCGCGGGGCGGCCTCGCCCTGGTGCCGGACGAGCCCGCGATCGTGGCCAGCCAGGGCATCGAATACATCGCCATTCCGTTTCCCCCGGACGGCCCCAGCGAAGCGCAGTACGACGCGGTCGCGGATGCCCTGCGCAGCGTGCAGGGGCGCCGCACGCTGCTGCACTGCCAGGTCAACTGGCAGGCGTCCACCTTCCTGTTCCTCTACCGCGTCGTCGAAGGCAAGGAGGACCCCGAGCTCGCCTACCAGGCCCTCGCCACGGTCTGGTCGCCTTCCGGACCCTGGAAGCAATTGCTCGTCACCCAGTTGCGCAAGCGCGGCATCGCCTTCGATCCTTACTGACGGCCGCGTCGCTGCGCCCAGCCGCGTCCGATGGCCCGGGACAGGATGCCCCACCAGTTGCCGAACGTCAGCGGGACCAGGCACAGCAGCATGTCGCCCTCGGCATGGCCCGGGTTGGTCCGGGCGAAGAAGGCCAGGTCGGGGTCCTGCATCAAGGCCGGAGTCCACGACGCGGTCTGTGGCAGCAGGCGCTTGTGCGGCGAGCGCTGCACCACGCTCCCACGCCAGGCGTCCCCATATTTGAGCTGTCCGTATTGCTCCATGAGCGCCGCTTCCCAGGCCGGCGTGGGCCGGTCGCGGCGAGGCCAGAACTCGCGCAGGTTGCGCGGCAGCAGCCAGTAGCTCTTGTAGCTGAAGGTGTCGTAAGCCCAGAGCTTGCGGCGCAGCGGATGGCGCAGGCAGCTTCGCAGGTAGGTCCGCACGCCCGCCCGCTGCATCAGGTTCTGCCCCCGGTAGCGCTCGTCGACGATGGCATGCGAGGTGAAGATGACCAGCAGCCGCTGGCCCTGGAAATCGAGCGGATCGACCTGGATCGCCGCCATGCCGATCAGCGTGCCGTCCGCGGCGCTGCGAAAGAGCGCCAGCCGTTCGTTTGCCCTGAGCTTGGCCTCGACCCAGCTGCGTTCGGTCTGGTAGAAGCGGCAGGTCAGTTGCCACACCTCGTCCCAGACGGCGGCGCTGATGGCGCCGACCGGATGAATCTGCATGTGGGCGGTGGGATGGCTCATGGTTGCGCGGGCCTGCGTGAGGCCCCTTGCCTCAGACCTCCGCGATCAGCTCGATCTCCACGCAGGCGCCCATCGGGATCTGCGCCACGCCGAAGGCGCTGCGGGCATGCGCGCCCTTGTCGCCGAAGACCTGGCTGAACAGCTCGCTGGCGCCATTGGTCACCAGGTGCTGCTCGGTGAAGTCGGGCGTGGAGTTCACCAGGCTCATCACCTTGACGATGCGCTTCACCTTGTTCAGGTCGCCCACCGCGGCCTGCAGGGTGCCGAGCAGGTCGATGGCAATGGAGCGGGCGGCCTGCTTGGCTTCCTCGGTCTGCATGGTCTTGCCCAGCTGGCCGACCCAGGGCTTGCCGTCCTTCCTGGCGATGTGGCCGGAAATGAAGACAAGGTTGCCGGTGCGCACGAAGGGCACGTAGGCCGCGGCCGGCGTCGCCACCGGCGGCAGGGTGATGTTGAGTTCTTTCAGCTTGTCGTTGACGTTCATGTTCGCTCCTTGGAATCAGCGATTCTAGGGAGCAACGGCCTGCGCCGGCGTGACCGTCACCGCCACCCGCAGCGAATGCTTGGCGCCGCCGTGGATCACGCCGCGCATCGGCGAGACGTCGGAAAAGTCGCGGCCGGTGGCCAGCGTCACGTAGTCCTCGCCCGGCGCGCGCTTGTTGGTGGGGTCGAGGTCGGCCCAGACGCCGGCCGCGGCGTCGGCGCCCGGCAGGTAGACCGACACCCAGGCGTGCGAGGCATCGCTGCCCACCAGCCGCGGCTTGCCGGGCGGCGGCTCGGTCAGCAGGTAGCCGCTGACGTAGCGCGCCGGCAGGCCCAGGCTGCGCAGGCAACCGAGCATCACGTGCGCCAGGTCCTGGCAGACGCCCTTGCGCAGCTCCAGGGCTTCGAGTGCCGGCGTGTTGACGTCGGTGGCCGTGGTTTCGTATTCGAAGTCGGCATGGATGCGCCGCATCAGGTCGCGCGCCGCGTCCAGCAGCGGCCGGCCCGCTTCGAAGCTGGGCTGGGCATAGCTGGTGAACAGCGGGTCGCGCGGCACGTACGGCGAGGCAAAGCCGAATTCGGCCGCCGGGTCGTAACGGGCGGCGCGGTGGTAGCGCATGCGCTCGCGCACCTCGTCCCACGGCAGGCTGGAGGCAGGCGATGGCGCGACGCTGGTGGAGACCAGGCTTTCCGACAGCACCCGCAGGCTGTCGTGCATCGCCTGCAGGCTGAAGAAGGCGCGGGTGTTGCCGTAGACGTCCACGGTCTCCATCTGCTGCGCCGGCAGCGGGTCGATGGTGAGACGGTGGTCGAGGAGCTGCTGCCGGTCGTTGTGCGCCGGCTTCAGGTGCGCCATGTGCTGCGCGGTACGCACCGAGGGTACGTAGTCGTAGATTGTTTCGTGCAGGACGTGCAGCAGCATCGTTGCGCCCTCAGGCCCCGACCGAGTAGCGGCCGTCGCCGGCGTGCGCGAAGTAGCGCGCCGTCAGGTCGTCGGAGAGGCGGTAGGCGGCGTCGACGCACTGCTGCAGCACTTCCAGCAGCGCGGCGTAGCGGCCTTCTTCGTCGCGCTGGCACAGCGCTTCCAGCGACCAGGTCCTGGGGTCGGGCACCACCATCGCCATCACCGGCATCACGCCGGCCGGCGTGCTGGCCAGCCGCGCCAGGCGGCTGCGCAGTGTCTGCGCCACCCAGCCCAGCGAGCGCGGGTTGTCGCCGTCCAGCACCAGCAGGTCGAGCAGGGCGGGGATGTCGTGCCGCTGCTGGTACTGGGCATGGAAGGTGATGGTGCTGTCGAACAGCGCCACCACCGCCTCGAAGCCACCCTCGTCGAACGCGCCGCCGGTCTCGAAGGCGCTGGCCAGGGCCTGGGCCAGGAAGCCCAGCCGCTCCAGGTGGCGGCCCGTCGACAGCAGCCGCCAGCCGTCGTCGCGCGTCATGCGGTCGGTCTGGGCGCCGGTCATGGCCGCCGTGTGGCCGGACAGGATTTCCAGCACCCGCAGCGCTTCCACCGAGGCGTAGTCGGCTTCGGTGCCGAAGGCCGCGCAGCCGCGCCGGAATTCCTTGTCGGCATGCACGATCAGGTTCCATTGTTCCTGCGACAGCCGTTCGCGCACCGCGGCCGCCGCGCCGCGCACGGAGCACAGGTTGAAGCCGACGCTGGTGCTGTCCTGGCTGTCGACCAGCCCCGCGATGAGCGAGCGCTCGAACACGCGCCGCGCCTGGGTTGCCGCCGGCACGGCCGCCAGCACCAGCGCGTTGGCCGTGGCGACTTCGCTCAACCACGCCATCAGCGGCTGCGACGACTGGTCCTCGCCGTTCAGGCTCTCGATCGCCAGCCGGGCCAGGCGGGCGGTGTTCTCGGTGCGCTCGGTGTAGCGGCCCAGCCAGAACAGGTTCTCGCCCGCGCGGCTGGTCACGGTGCGGCTGCGATGCGGCGTGTCCACCGAGGGGTGTTCGTGGTGCAGCAGGCTGGTGGGGTCCACCTCGCCCTCGGTCAGCACCCAGGTGTCGGCGCTGCTGCCGCCGCGCTGCATGGAGGCGATCTCCATGTCGGTGGTGGCGATGCGCGTCAGGCCGCCGGGCAGCACGCGCCAGCCCTGGGCGCCATCGGACACCGCGAACACGCGCAGGATCAGCGAGCGCGGCGCGATGTGGTGCTCGCCGGCGCGCGCGCTCTTCCAGGTCGGCATTTGCGACAGCGGCAGGTAGGCCTGCACGGTGTGCTGCTCGGGGTCGCGCACGATCCGGCCGGCCCACTCGTCGAGCTGGCGGCGCGACAGCGTCTTGCCCAGGATGGCGCCGCCGCCGGCCCCGGCGTAGGTGGCCTTGATCACTTTCTGCGCCACCTGCGGCAGCACCGCTTCCAGCGCGGCGCGTTCGCCGCACCACCAGGTGGCCAGCGCCGGCAGCTTCAGCTCCTGGCCCAGGAGATGGCGGCACAGCGCCGGCAGGAAGCCGAGCAGGGCGGTCGATTCGAGGAAGCCCGAGCCCGGCGCGTTGGCCAGCAGCACGTTGCCGGCCCGCACGGCCTGCAGCAGGCCGGGCACGCCCAGGTGCGAATCGGCGCGCAACTCCAGCGGGTCGAGGAACTCGTCGTCCAGGCGCTTGAGCACGCCGTGCACCGGCTCCAGGCCCTTGAGCGTCTTCAGGTACAGGTGCTGGTCGCGCACGGTGAGGTCGCTGCCTTCCACCAGGGTCAGGCCCAGGTAGCGCGCCAGGTAGGCGTGCTCGAAGTAGGTCTCGTTGTAGGGGCCGGGCGTCAGCAGCACGATGCGCGGTTCGGCGCCGCGGCTCGGGCACAGCGCGTTCATGCTTTCCAGCAGCGCGCGGTAGGTGGCGGCCAGGCGCTGCACCTTGAGGTCGCGGAAGGCCTCGGGGAACAGCCGCGAGGTGATCAGCCGGTTTTCCAGCAGGTAGCCCAGGCCGGAGGGCGCCTGGGTGCGCTGGGTCACCACCCACCAGGCGCCGTTGGGGTCGCGCGCGATGTCGAAGGCGGCGATGTGCAGGCGCCGGCCGCCGGCCACCTGCACGCCGTGCATGGGCCGCAGGTAGCCGGCATGGCCCTGCACCAGCGCCGGCGGCAGCAGGTTCTTCGCCAGCAGTTGCTGCGGCCCGTAGATGTCGTCGAGGATCTTCTCCAGCAGCTGCACCCGCTGCAGCACGCCGGCCTCGATCTGCTGCCAGCAGGCCGGGGTCAGGATCAGGGGAAACAGGTCCAGCGACCAGGGCCGCTGGGGGCCGCCGGAGTCCGCATAGACGTTGTAGGTGATGCCGTTGTCACGCACCTGCCGCTGCAGGTTGGTGGTGCGCCGGTTCAGGTCGGCGAAGCCTTCATGCCCCAGGTGCTCGAAGAAGCGGGCCCACTCGGGCGTCGGCAGTGCGTAGGGCGAGACATGGCCCGGCGTGGCGACTGCGCCGGGGTCCAGCGGCGCCGAGATGCCGCCGCGCAGCTCGTCGTAGTGCCCGGGGGCCGCGGGCGGGGCGAGGGATGAAGCCAGGGCGGCCGGTGTGTCGTCCGCCTGGGCGCCGAACAGGGAATCGTTGGAATGGTCCACGTGCCCGCATTGTTGCACCGCACTCCCGCGCGGGCCATGCGGCTGTTGCTTGGCGGCGACCCGCGGCCTCAGCCCGCCGGCGGCCGCCGCAGGTCCAGCGTGAACGGGAACTCGCGGCTGCCCGGCACGTTGATGGACGCCGGCGGCACCGCCAGCCGCCCGGGCGAGTGGCCCATGCGGGAGAAGCGGGACAGGCGCCGGCTTTCGGCCTCGTAGGCATTGACCGGGAAGGTATCGTAGTTGCGGCCGCCCGGATGCGCCACGTGGTACTGGCAGCCGGCCACCGAACGGTTCATCCAGGTGTCGACCAGGTCGAAGGTCAGCGGCGCATGCTCGGCGATGGTGGGGTGCAGGGCCGAGGGCGGCGCCCAGGCCTTGTAGCGCACGCCGGCGATGAACTCGCCGACGGTGCCGGTCGATTGCAGCGGCAGCGCCCGGCCGTTGACCGTCACCACGTAGCGGCTCTCGTTCAGGCCGCTCAGCTTGACCTCGATCCGCTCCAGCGAGGAGTCGACGTAGCGCACGGTGCCGCCGGTCGCGCCTTCCTCGCCCATCACGTGCCAGGGCTCCAGGGCGTTGCGCAGGGTCATGTCCACGCCCAGCGCCTGCACCGAGCCGGCCACCGGGAAGCGGAACTCGAAGTGCGGCGCGAACCAGGCGGGATCGAAGGGAAAGCCGGCGCTGCGCATCTCCGCCAGCACGTCCTGCAGGTCGGTCCAGATGAAGTGCGGCAGCAGCCAGCGGTCGTGCAGCTCCGTGCCCCAGCGCGTCACCGGCGCCTTGCACGGTTCGCTCCAGAAACGCGCCACCATCGCGCGCAGCAGCAACTGCTGCACCACGCTCATGCGGGCATGCGGCGGCATCTCGAAGGCGCGCAGCTCCAGCAGGCCGAGGCGGCCGGTGGCGCTGTCCGGCGAGTACATCTTGTCGATGCAGAACTCGCTGCGGTGGGTGTTGCCGGTGACGTCGACCAGGATGTTGCGCAGCGTGCGGTCCACCACCCAGGGCGGCATGGCGTCGCCCTGCTCCTGCCGGGCGCGTTCGATTTCGCGCAGTGCGATCTCCAGCTCGTACAGCTGGTCGTTGCGGGCCTCGTCGACGCGCGGCGCCTGGCTGGTCGGGCCGATGAACATGCCGCTGAACAGGTAGCTCAGGCTCGGGTGGTTGTGCCAGTACAGCAGCAGGCTGGCCAGCACCTCCGGCTTGCGCAGGAAGGGCGAATCGGCCGGCGTGGCGCCGCCCAGCACGAAGTGGTTGCCGCCGCCGGTGCCGGTGTGCTTGCCGTCGGTCATGAACTTCTCGGCCGAGAGCCGGCATTCGAACGCGGCCTGGTAGAGGAACTCGGTGTGGTCCACCAGCTCGTCCCAGCTATGGGCCGGATGGATGTTGACTTCGATCACGCCCGGGTCCGGCGTGACCTGCAGCACCTTCAGGCGCGGGTCGCGCGGCGGCGGGTAGCCTTCCATCATGATCTGCACGCCGAGTTCGGCGGCGGTGTTCTCGACCGCCGCCACCAGCTCCAGGTAATCCTCCAGCCGCTCCAGCGGCGGCATGAAGACGTAGATCAGGCCGCTCTTGCCGCCGTGTTCGCGTTCGGCCTTCGGGCCGTTGGAGCGCTGCGGGTCGCGCACTTCGACGCACAGCGCGCTGCGCATGATCCAGTCGGCGGATTCTTGGCGTTCGGGCACGCGGGCCAAGGCGGCCGGCTCGGCCTGGGCATGGCCTGCGGCACTGGGGAAGGCGGTGGTCCCGCGGCCGGTGGGCGAGGGCTGGAACATCCGCGGCGGCGCGGCGCGTGGGGCCACGGGGCCCTGGCCGGTGCGCCCGGGCGCGAGCAGGTGCGCGGGCTGGGGAGCGGGCAGGGGCGCGACCGGCGCCATCGGGTCGCGGTCGACCTGGTAGGGAAAGTCGGCCTTGCTCACCCAGGGCAGGCTGTCCAGCGGCAGCCGGTAGCCCATGGGCGAGTCACCGGGGATCAGGTACATGCGGTCGTCGCGGAAGTACCAGGGTCCGGTGGTCCAGCCCGTGCCTTCCAGCGCCGGGTTGTCTTCGCCCTTCGGCTTGAGCGGCATGACGTAGCCCACCACGGCATCGAGCTTCTGCTCGAACACGCGCCGCAGCCGCGCCCGCTCCAGTTCGTCTTCGAGCCGGGTGTTGAAGGGGTCGACGTTGACCGGCAGCTTGCGTTCGCGCCAGAGGAAATAGAAGACGTCCTCGTAGCCGGGCCGGATGTACTGGTCGGTCACGCCCAGCTTGCCGGCCAGGCGCTGCATGAAGCGCTGCGCATCCTCGGGGCCGTAGCGGGCGGGGGTGCGCTCGTCGGCGAACAGGGCCGGGTTGCGCCAGCACGGCTGGCCGTCGGCGCGCCAGCAGATCGACAGCGCCCAGCGCGGCAACTGCTCGCCCGGGTACCACTTGCCCTGGCCGAAGTGCAGGAAGCCGCCTTGGCCGTATTCGGCGCGCAAGCGGTGCACGAGCTCGATGGCGTAGGCGCGCTTGGTGGGGCCGAGGGCGTCGGTGTTCCATTCGGCGGCGTCGCGGTCGGCCACGGCCACGAAGGTCGGCTCGCCGCCCATGGTCAGGCGCACGTCGCCGGCCTGCAGCTGGCGGTCGACGGCGGCGCCCAGCGCCAGCACCGCCGCCCACTGCTCCTCGGTGTAGGGCTTGGTGACGCGCGGCGACTCATGGATGCGCGTCACCTACATGTGGTGGCCGAATTCGACCTCGGCGTCGTCCACCATGCCCTCGATCGGGGCGGCGCCGGATGGCTGCGGCGTGCAGGCCAGCGGGATGTGGCCTTCGCCGGCAAGCAGGCCGGAGGTGGGGTCCAGCCCGACCCAGCCGGCGCCCGGCAGGTAGACCTCGCACCAGGCATGCAGGTCGGTGAAGTCCACTTCGGTGCCGCTGGGGCCGTCGAGCGCCTTGACGTCGGGCGCGAGCTGGATCAGGTAGCCGGAGACGAAGCGCGCGGCCAGCCCCAGGCGGCGCAGCAATTGCACCAGCAGCCAGCCCGTGTCGCGGCAGGAGCCGCTGGCCAAGGACAGCGTCTGCTCGGGCGTCTGCACGCCCGGCTCCATCCGGATCAGGTACTTCACGTCGTGCTGCAGCTGCTGGTTCAACGCCACCAGGAAGTCGATGGTGGTGGGTGGCGTGCGGTCGATCTTCTCGAGGTAGGCCTTGACCAGTGGCGTGAGCGGCTCGGGCACGAGGTAGGGCGCCAGTTCCTGGGCCACGACCGGCTCGTACTCGAAGGGGAACTTGTCGGCGCTCGGCTCCAGGAAGAAGTCGAAGGGGTTGTAGACGGCCATCTCGACCACCAGGTCGACCGTCACCTTGAACTCCGTGGTGGGCTCGAGGAAGACCAGCCGCGCCTGGAAGTTGGCGAACGGGTCCTGCTGCCAGTTGATGAAGTGCTTGGCCGGCTCGACCCGCAGCGAATAGGAGATGACCTTGCTGCGGCAATGCGGGGCCGGGCGCAGGCGAACCACCTGCGGCCCCAGTTTCACCGGCCGGTCGTACCTGTAGTGGGTGACGTGGTTCAGGGCGGCATGGATGGACATATCCGGGGATCGTAGCAATTGGCAAGCCAGCGCAGGCCCCGCGGCCGGCTCAGGCGCCGAATAACGCCAGCGCGCCGCTCGCCGGTGCCTGAAACGGCCCGGGTCGCGTCGGAGCGACTGCCGTTGCCGTTCGTACCGCACCGCGTGCCTCCGGTCCGTGGCGCTGTTGCGCGGGCGCGTCTGGGCCCCTACGTTCGGTACCTTCGTGAATTAGTTAGCGCTGAGCTGCTTGTTACTAAATGCATCACTCAGGTATGCTGTAACCAAATGCGACAACCCGTCGAAGCCCGATCCCAAGCCGAAGCGCCCGCCGCGCAGCGGTTCGATTTCGCGCCGTCGACCCAGATCGGCGCCGGCATGGACAGCGAGGCCAACGGCCAGAACCGGGTCGCGACCTTTGTTTACGCCCGGCTGCACCAGTTCAGCGCGGTCTGCCAGGCGCTGGGCCCCGAGGACGCAGCTGCCTTCGTCACCGAAGTGCGGCGCCTGCTGACCGAAGCCGTCACCAAGCTGGGCGGCGAAGTGGCCCAGCGCCGCCCCGATTCCATCCTGGCCGTGTTCGCCAACAAGGCCGACGACCGGAAACCCAATCACGCCCAGCGCGGCCTGCACGCGGCCATCCTGGCCGTGCACGAATCCGTGCAGCTGGCCCAGGGCATGGCTTCGCGCCCGCAGTTCGCCGGTGTTCCGATTCCCACGCTGGCCGTCGGCGTCCACCTGGGCGCGGCCGAAGTCACGAAGAAAAGCGGCGGCGGCAGCGGCAGCGGCACGGTCACGGCCATCGGCGAGGCCGTCGAAGTGGCGCGACTGCTGGAAGTCACGGCCACCGATCTCGGCTGGAGCGTCGCCACTTCGGCCGGTACCCGGCTGGCGGCGGCGGGCCGGGCCGACGGCGGCCGCATCGGCTCGGTCGCCCTGCCGGACAACAGTTTCATCGACGTGGTCGAGATCACCGGCCTGGTGCCGCGCAAGGGTTCCAGCACGCCGCCGCGCGTGTTCGAGATGCTGCGCGAGTCGCTGGTGGCCAACCAGACGGCCCGCAAACGCTCCAGCACGGCGGCTCCGGCCAACCCGGCGGCGGCGGCGGCGGGCGGCCATTTCCTGATCGAAGGCTACCGCGTGGTGCGCCAGATCGGCGAGGGCGGCATGGCCACGATCTTCCTGGCGCAGCATGCCGAGGGCGGCCCGCCGCAAGTATTGAAGGTGATGCGCCTGGACCGCGCGGTGGAGGCCGACGGCCTGCAGCGCTTCATCCAGGAATTCGCCCTGCTGGCCTCGGTGCAGCACCCGAACGTGGCGCGCATCTTCAAGCAGGACTTCTCGATCGCCCACGCCTACATCGCGATGGAGTACTTCCCGCGCGGCGACCTGCGGGCGCGCATGAAGGCCGGGCCGGTCGACCCGGCGACCGCCATCCAGTACATCAAGCAGACCGCGGCCGGCCTGGGCGCGATCCACGCAGTGGGCATCGTCCACCGCGACCTGAAGCCCGACAACCTGATGCTGCGCCAGGACGGCACGCTGGCCCTGGCCGACTTCGGCATCGCCAAGCAGGTGTCGATGAAGATCACCGACACCGGCGACGGCGACATCGTCGGCACGCCCTACTACCTGAGCCCGGAGCAGGCCCTCGGCCAGCCGGTCGACGCCCGCTGCGACATGTACAGCCTGGGCGTGCTGGCCCACGAGCTGCTGACGGGCCGCAAACCTTATCTCGCGAACTCGGCGCAGGAGCTGCTGAACCTGCACATCACGGCCCCCGTGCCGCTGCTGCCGCCGGACCACCAGCACCTGCAGGCGGTGCTGGAGAGCCTGATGGCCAAGGACCGCGAGCAACGCTACCCGACCGCCCAGACGCTGTTGGACGACCTGGAACGGATGGGCCTGTGATGCAACTGCATGGTTTTTCTCATACTGGCACCGACTGGGCCGCCATCACGGCGGGCGGCGTCGCGCCGGACCTGCTGGAAGGCAACGCCCAGCCCGCCATCGCCGGCTACCGCCTGAGCCGCCGCATCGGCGAGGGCCGCCGCTCCACCGTCTGGCTGGCCCACGGCAGGCAAGGCGCGGTGGCGCTGAAGCTGGTCGACCGCGCCGAGGCCACCGGCCTGGCGCACGAATACGAGACCGCGGCGATCTTCGCCCATCCGAACATCCTGCGCGTGCTGGAGCAGGGACGCGCCGGCGGCATTGCCTACCTGGCCATGGAATACGCGTCCGGCGGCACGCTGGCCGCGTACCTGGGCCGGCCGCTGGCGCCCGAATTCGTGCTGCCCCTGCTGCGGCAGGCCGCACTCGCGCTCACGCGGCTGCATGCAGCCAACTGCGTGCACCGCGACCTCAAGCCCGCGAATTTCCTGCTGCGCGCCGACGGCAGCCTGGTGCTGGCCGATTTCGGCCTGGTGACGGCCGCCGGCGCCCGCGATGCCGCGGCCCGGCCCGGCGCGCTGTTCGGCACGCCGCGCTACGTGGCGCCCGAACAATTGCAAGGCGCGCCGGCGCAACCGGCCGCCGACGTCTACAGCCTGGGCGTGCTGCTGCACGAGTTGCTGTGCGGCCGCCCGCCCTTCGGCGGCGAAACCCTGATGGAGGTCCTGTCGCAGCACCTGGTGGCCGCGGTGCCGCGGCTGCCGCCTGCCCTGGCGGCGCTGCAGCCCCTGGCCGAAGCGATGCTGGCAAAGGACGCCGCAAAGCGGCTGCCCGACGCCCGTGCCGTCCTGCAACGCATCGATGCCCTGGCGGGAGCCTTCGTCCCGCCCGTGCCCCCCGCTGGCGCCGCCGGCAAGAGGTGGAACCCGTGACTTTGAACGAACAGTACCTGGTCGACGTGATCGGCTTCAATCCGGTGGAGCGCTCGATGCTGGCCAGCATCTTCGCGCTGGCCGCCCGGCGCGATCCCGGTTTCGTGCAGTACGACCCTGCAACCACCGCCAGCGGCAGCGCCGACATCTACCTGGTGGATGCCGACAACGCGGAGGCGCTGAACGAATTCCGCATGCTGAGCAAGCGCTCCAACCTGCCGGCCGTGATGATAGGCGCGGCGCCCGACGACCTCGGCTTCCCGGTGCTGGCCCGGCCGCTGCAGTGGGCGCGCCTGCTGCAGGCGCTGGAAGACACGGTGGCCTCGGCCGCCGGCACCGGCGCCCGCAAGGACGACGAAGGCACGCTGCCGCTGGGCCGCAGCGCCACCACCCCCGGCCTGAGCCGCACCCATTCCAGCCCGGGCAGCAGCGCCGCGGCATCGAACGACGACCCCGCCGCCGCCAAGAAGCGCGCGCTGGGCGACACCGTGCTGGTGGTGGACGACAACGCCACGGTGCGCATGTTCATGAAGGCCAAGCTGGCGCCGTTCGGCTTCGAGGTCGACTTCGCCGAGACCGGCGAGGAGGCCGTCGGCCTGACCGGCAGCCGCGAATACACCTGCGTGTTCCTGGACGTGGTGCTGCCCGGCATCGACGGCTACCAGGTCTGCAAGCTGATCAAGGCGAACAAGCAGGCGATCAAGAAGACCGCGGTGGTGATGCTCACCAGCCGCAGCTCGCCGTTCGACAAGCTGCGCGGCTCGCTCGCCGGCTGCGACGAGTACCTGACGAAACCCCTCGACGAGGACCGGCTGCTGGAGGTCATCGCGAAATTCCTTCCTTCCAGCCGCAAGCGCGAACGTTC
>JAQGMU010000662.1 GCA_028292195.1 Ramlibacter sp.
GGCCTGTGGCTCTGGCAACAGGAATCGGGTAAGTGATTAACGGTGTACGCGCCGCCGCCTTCGCTCCGTTCCACCAGCGTATTACAGACGGAAAAGGAGGTCGTGCGTCTCAGATCGCAAGTCCGTAGAACGGGCTGAAAGGCAAGCCTTACGCGGTGGCGATCCACTGCTTCCTCTTCGAAATCTAACAAAACTGTTAGATTTGACGAGAATCGAAGCTATACGTAGATTCCGCGCTTAAGACGTTCAGGGCGATGAATGCTATGTTTGTAGATCGCGTCGTTGCTCTCGTGTCTGGCCGCTGTCGCGGCACCGACCCCACGTTTCTCCTTCGTTTGCTGCCGCAGGTACAGCGGAGACTTTGCAATGAATAGGACCCAGGGGGGCGGCCAAGCCGAACCCGCCATAGAAGTGGCGGAGTCATCAGGTCATCCCACTCTCCCAAGCGGACTGATTTGCCTCTGCGTGGTCGCGGCTCAGCATCAGGTCACGGCAGATCCGGCGCAGCTACTTCGCCTCCTGGGACTTGGCCCGAACTCTACCGTCGGCACCAATGAATTGCGTATTGCCGCGAAAGAACTGGGCCTAACGGCAAAATGTCACGCGACGCAATGGTCGCGTTTGGGCAAGCTCACTGCGCCGCTGATTGCAGAGCTCAACGACGGCAACTACGCGATCATCCTGCGCAAGCAGGCTGAAGACGCCGTCCTTATCCGTGAAGCGGGCGCGCCGCGGCCGCGGCTGCTCGGCCGTGCCGCATTCGAGGCGCTCTGGAGCGGGCGACTCCTGCTCATCAAGACGAAACTGAAGAGGGACAATCCGAACCGGCCGTTCGATCTGCTGTGGTTTCTTCCCGCTGTGGCCAGGTACCGCTCGGTGCTCATCGAAGTCCTGCTGGCGGCGCTCGTCGTCCAGATATTCGGCCTCGCAATGCCGTTGTTCACGCAGGTCATGGTCGATAAGGTTCTCATGCACAGGAGCCTGTCGACTCTGCATGTGCTTGCCATTGCGATGCTCTTCGCGATCATCTTCGAGGGCGTTCTGAGCGTCCTCAAAACACACCTTATGGCGCATACGTCAAATCGGATCGACGTGGGGCTCGGCGCGCGCCTGTTCCGCCATCTGTTACAGGTGCCGCTGCGCTATTTCGAAGTTCGCCGGGTCGGCGACACCGTTGCGCGCATGCGTGAGCTCGAGAGCATTCGTCAGTTCATCACGGGTCCCTCACTGAACGCCCTCATCGATTTTCCCTTCGTCATCGTATTCCTTGCAGTGATGTGCGTGTACAGCGGAACACTGACTCTCGTTGTCCTGTGCTCACTGCCGTTCTTCATCGGCCTTTCGCTCGTCATGCGCCCGCTCATGCGCGCGCGACTGGAAGAAAAGTTCGATCGCGGAGCGGAGAGCCAGTCGTATCTCGTAGAGACCGTCACGGGAATGCAGACGGTCAAGGCCATGGCCATCGAGCCGATTCTGAACCGCCGATGGGAGTCGGTGCTTGCCCGCTACGTGAGCGCCTCTTTTCGCACGACGCACGTCGGGAGCATAGGCAGCGCGATAGGCCAGACCATTCAGAAGTTGTCGACGCTGTCCGTACTCTGGGTCGGCGCGTACCTCGTCATGGACGGCAACATGAGTGTAGGCCAGCTTATCGCGTTCCAGATGCTCTCCGCGCGCGTGATAGCGCCGGTGCTGCGCGTCGTACAGCTCTGGCAGGACTTGCAGCAGATAGGCTTGTCCGTAGAACGCCTTGGCGACATCGTAAACACCAAACCGGAGCCGTCGCTGCAAGCCGGCAAAACGGCGTTGCCACAGATTACCGGTAGCGTGCGTCTCGAAAGCGTGCGCTTCCGTTATGCGGTCGACGGTCCCGAGATTTTGCGCAACGTCTCAGTTGATATCGCGCCCGGTACCACAGTGGGCGTCGTCGGCAGGAGCGGATCGGGCAAGAGTACCTTAACGAAGCTGCTGCAACGTCTCTACGTCCCCGAGTCGGGCCGGGTGCTTATCGACGGCGTCGACCTTCAGCAGGCCGACCCGATGTGGCTCAGACGTCAGATCGGCGTGGTGTTGCAGGAGAACTTCCTTTTCAGCGGCACCATCCGCGAGAACATTTCGATTCACATGCCAGGCGTATCGATGCAGCGCATCGTGGAGGTCGCGAAGCTCGCCGGCGCCCACGATTTCATTCTGGAGCTGCAGCACGGCTACGACACTGAAGTCGGAGAGCGCGGTGCCGCGCTCTCCGGCGGGCAGCGGCAGCGCGTGGCCATCGCCAGAGCGCTGCTCGCGAATCCCCGCATTCTCGTGTTCGATGAAGCAACGAGCGCACTCGACTACGAGTCGGAGCGCATCATCCAGACCAACCTGGCGCGCATCTGCCAGGGCCGTACTGTCTTCATTGTTGCGCACCGGTTGTCGACGATCCGCAACGCGGACACCATTCTCGTCCTCGACAAAGGCGAGCTGGTCGAGCAGGGCAGCCATTCGGAGCTGACTGCGCGCTCCGGCGTGTATTCGCACCTC
>JAQGMU010000445.1 GCA_028292195.1 Ramlibacter sp.
GCGGCGGGGTGGACGTTCACAGCTGCAGGGAATGCGGTAGCTGCCATCCGGTGCCGGTGACGCGGCTGGGCAGCCCGGTGTGCCCGGTCTGCTACCTGCTGCGCCCGCGGATCGCCGGGTTCCGGCAGGACTTCGAGCGCCGCATGGAGCAGCGGCGGGTCCAACGGCCAAGCCGCGACATGCAGCACGCGAGCGCTTGATGGTCCTCCATCGCGCCAACGCGCTGCGTTGAGCGGGGCGATCCGCCGCTGCGGCCCGCCAACAATGGTTCATGAGCACTCCGTGGGCGCGATGCCTTCCGAGCGGCGAGCCCGCCGGCGCCGCGGCGCCCGCCGATTTCCGCGCGGACGCCGTCGCGCCTGCGCCCGCCGCGCTGACCCTGCGTTATCCGCCCGCGGATCCCGGGCTGCCGCTGCTGGCTGCCGACGCCATCCTGGCCGCCAACGAGGACCTGATCGCGCGGCTGCGCCTACACGCCGCCGTCAGCCCCGCCCAACTGCAGGAGCGCTTCCTGTTGCCCCTGCGGCGCCTGGCGCTGAGCATCAATGTGTTGCCGGCGACGGCTGCCGGCCTGTTTTCGGGTGAGATGGGACTGTTCCGGGCTGCCCTGGAAAGCGCGTTCTATGCCTTCCAGGCGAGCGACGGACGCATCTTCACCGGCGCCGAGGGTGTGGAGCGCCGGCACGCGCTGGAAGGCCGCTGGCGCTACCTGTGCTTCCTGGCCGGCCTGTTGCATCCGCTGGGCCGCCCGCTCGAACGCCTGGTGGTCGCGAGCGCGGACGGACGGATCTGGAAGCGCCACATCCACGGCTTGGACGATTGGGCCGCGGCGCAAGGTGTAGATCGCGTGTTCGTGTCCTGGGGCAGCTGCCACGACGCCGACGTTCCCGGCCCGGGTGCCGCCAGCTTGCACCTGCTGCCGCACATCATCGGTGCGTCCAACTTGCAGCACCTGGAAGACGGTGCGGCCGACCTGGTGGGGTCGCTGCAACAACTAGCGCTCGGCCAGCCGGGCAGCTCCCCCGTCGCGCACCAGGTCGTGACGAACTGCTGGGAGCGCATTCGGCGGCGCGAAGCACTGCGCCGTCCGCAAGCCTATGGCCGGCTCGTTGCCGGCACCCACCAAGCTCCCTACCTGCTGGGCGCAATGCGCACCCTCGTGCGCAGCGGCCAGTGGGTGCCGAACGCGTCCTGCCTGCGGGCCGACGCGGCCGGCATCTACCTGCAGTGGCCGCAGGCCGCTGCCGACCTCATCGCCTGGGGCCGGCATCAGGGCTATCAGGGCTGGCCCGGCGATCCCGCGACGCTGGCCGCGCTGCTGGCCGCAGCGGGCATCGTCCACGAGCACACCAGCGACCTCGGGCTGCTGCAGATCCGTGACCCGAGCGGCCAGTGGCACCAAGCCCTGAAATTCGTCGACCCCCTGTCGGTGCTGGAAGACTATGTGCCTCAAGCGTGCGCGCCGACCCGCCCGCCGTCGGCAAGCGGGTCCGCCGGCGTACCGCAACTCGGGCTGGCAGCCGATGCAATGCGCCAGCAATGTCGCTCACCGGCGCCAGGGCCGCTCCCGCCGGCGCCGGTCCCTTTGCCGAAGGGCAGGGATGCCGCGACCGGCCAGGCCGGCCTCACCCCCGGCACGGTCGCGACGGCGGCGTCAGCCGCCCCGCCTGCTTCCCAGCTGCCGCCGCACGCGTCGCTGGAGTCGACCGATAGCCGCCACGCGGCCCTGGTCCCGCCCGAGCTCCAGAAGGAAATCAGCCATGCGGCGCACCTGGAACTGCTTGGCAAGGTCGTGCAGGCCTGGCGCGAGCGCAGCGAGGGTTGCGAGACCCTGCGCCGGATCGATGCCGGCGCCGCCGTCGCCTTAAGCTTCCTGGCCCAGCACTCGCGTGATGTCACGACCTGGGTGGACGCCATGGCCCGGGCGGGCCTGGTCTACGCACCGCCGCATACACCAGGCCTGCGCGTCCAGAAGATCCGGATTCCCGAAGACGGCAACAGCGTCGCGGCGGTGGTCCTGTCGAACCTCGCCTGTCGAAAGCTGCAGTTGTGATGGCCGCGAACCGGCGGTTCGAGCAGTTGCTGCGGCCAGTGTTCGAGGCCCGCGCCGCGCTTGTCTGGCTGGCTGCAGCCGTCTGGATGGTCGCACTTGCCACCGTCCTGCAGGCCGCCCAGGCCGGTTTCTGCATTGGCGCGCTGCTGGCACTGGTGCTGGCGGCGTGGCGAGTGGCGGCCGCCTCGACCCTGCTGCACTACAAGCTGGCGCTGGTTGGCAAGCCCACGGTGTTCTTGCCGGCCCTGCGCATGAAGGATGCGTTGCCGCGCCTCGGACCGAATCTCTGGCTTGGCTGGGGCTACCGCTGGGAAGCACGCCACACCCAGCGCGCCTACGACATCATGAAGCGGGATCTGGCCGAGGTCTACCCGCCGGCCTGGTGGCTGGCCTGGGCCGGCCGCCGCAGTGATCCAAGGCTGGCCAAGGGGCTACCCTGGATTCACGGGCTGGACATGGGCGAGGGCGACATCACGCTGCCGTTCGAGTCGCTCAAGGGTCATTGCGCCATCATTGCCACCACCGGCGCGCTCAAGACCCGCCTGGCGGCATTGGTCATCTTCCAGCTGGCGCTGCACGGCGACTGCGTGGTTCTGATCGATCCCAAGGGCGACAAGGAACTGCGCGAGACCTGCCGGCAGGCGGCGGCGGCATCGGGCGATCCGAGCCGCTTCCTGATGCTGCACCCGGCTTTCGCCTCCGCCTCGGTGCGGCTGGACCTGGTGAAGAACTGGGATCGGGTCTCGCAGGTGGCTTCCCGCATCACCATGGTGCTGGACAGCCAGGAGAGCGACAACTTCAAGGAGTTCTGCTGGATGGCGGTGCACCGCATCACCAACGCCATGAAGTACGTCGGCCGGCGGGTGTCCATCTACTCCTTGAAAACCGCCATGGAGTCGCGCAACGCGGTGGAGCACCTCACGCTCCAGGCGCTGCAGCAGTTCTTCGCCCAGGAGTGCCCGCAGCTTGGCGACGCGCTGGAACGCCAGCGCAACGTGCAGGCTGCCGGGCCGGCGCGCGCTGCGCGTGGGGGTATTGAAACCAGTTCGCCGGAACTCGCCGCGATGATCCGTGTGTTCCAGGACCTGGTGCCGGAAACCGAGGACGAAGCGCGCCGCCAGGGCATGCCGGCCAAGCCGGAGGAGTTGCGTGGGCTGATCGCGATCCTCGAAGCCAACCGCGAGTGGTTCGGCAAGATGATCGTGTCCATCACGCCCACCTTCACCAAGCTCACCACCGACGACCTGCGCGGGCTGCTGTCGCCGGACTATGAGGACATCGACGATCCGCGGCCGATCATGGACATGAAGCGCATCGTGGAGGGCAACCACATCCTCTACATCGGTACCGACACGCTGGCCGACGAGTCGGTCGGCCGGGCGATTTCCACCATGGCGCTGGCCGATGTCTCCGCGGTGGCGGCGGAGATCTACAACCACGGCGCCGAGCGCGACAGCGGTGACGAACCGCGCCGGGTGCACGTGGTGATTGACGAATGGGGCGACGCGGTCTGCGCGCCCGTCATCCAGCAGGCCAACAAGGGACGCGGCGCCGGCTTCTTCATCTGGGCGCTGGGCCAGACCTACAGCGACCTGGTCGACAAGTTCGGCGGCAATGCGGCGCGCGCCAAGCGCTTCATCGGCAACATGAACAACCTGATCGTCGGCGCCACCCACGATCCCGACACGATGGCCCTGATCGTCGACAAGCTGGGCGAGACCACGGTGACGGTGCGCGGCCACAGCAAGGGCTTTGGCTCCAAGACCGAGGACGTCGGGCTGGAATTCTCGGCTAACGCCAGCACCTCGGTGTCCGAGCGGGACAAGGAGATCTTTCCGCGCTCCTTGCTGCCCAACCTGCCGGACCTGCATTACATCGGCTTCTTCAATCGAGGCGAGCTGGTCAAGGGCCGCATCCCCATTCTCGTCGCGGACCCGCCGGGGCAGCGCCCGTGAGCGCCCTGGCTTCGCCGCAGCAAAGCGCCGTGCCAAAGGCGGTGGGCCAGCGCGGCCACGACTGGCCGACGGCGAAACACGATGCTGATTGCGTGCCAAGCGCCGGCCGCCTGCGCTTGCGCTGCGGGCCGGATGCCTGCGCCCCTGCGGCCGTGGATGCCACGCGTCTGGCTGGTCGACGGTCCGCCCTGGGACGTTGCGCCCGACTCTAGGAGCAAGCGTGCGCCAGCAACAGCATCTTGCCTTCTGGTTCGTGCTGGCCGTGCTCGCATTCTTTGCCGGACCGCTGGTGCGCAGTGGCCCCGAACTGGAACGCGATGTACGCCTCGAAATCGAGCAAACCCGCGGCGCCGTCGGCGAACTGCTGGGCGCGCGCATGCTGGAATTCGCCTATGTGCTGTACACGCGCACACCGGTGGCCGCTGCGACCGGGCAACTCGCCCGCGCCAAGCACACGCCGGCGGAGCAGCGCCTGAGCAACAAGGTCGCCGGTCCCGGCGGCGCCCTCGCGTCGGCCCTGTTCAACTCCTACCTGCAAGGGCTGATCCTGCAGGCTTACGTGCTGACCCTCAGACTCGCGATCGTGACGGTGTGGCTGCTCGCGGTGGCGCCCTTGCTGCTGGCCGCCGTCTACGACGGCCTCATGCAGCGCGCCGTGAAGCAGGCCGAATTCGGCGCCTTGCGGCCCGCCACCTTCACGCTGGCGGGCATGCTGGTCATCCCGATGCTGTCCTTGCCGCTTCTCTATCTGACCTGGCCCTGGCACCTGTCGCCCCTGCTGGCGCCGGCGTGGGCCGCCTTGGTGGCGCTGCCGCTATCGCTGCTGGTGGCCAACAGCCAGCCACTGTTTGGACGCTAGCCGCGCATCATGGGCATGGACCGGTTTCCGCGCCCAACACCGCGAAACAGCGACGTTGCGCGAGGAGGCACCGACCAGGCCGGCCGACAAAATCGGCACCATGCAGTCGCTCGCTCTTCATCCAGTGGCGCCCGCCGCGCGGCCCACGTTCAAGCAGCACATCCTCGCCCAGCTCAAGGACACGCTGCAGGTCCTGCGCCCCTGTTTCGAGGACGAGAGCGTCACCGAGATCATGATCAACGCACCGCACGAGGTGTTTATCTGCCGCGCGGGAGTGGAATCGCGGATCGCGGTGCCGCTGTCGGCCGCGCAGATTCAGGCGGCCATCACCCTGGTCGCCAGCCTGGTGGAAAAGGAGGTCGGCGACAAGAGCGGCCAGCGCATCCTGTCGGGCCGCCTGCCCGGATTTCGCGTCGAGGCGGTGCTGCCGCCGGTGGCGGTGAAGGGGCCCTCGATGTGTATCCGGCGGCATGTCTGCCGGGTCATCCCGCTGGACGAGTACGTCGCCGCCGGCGTCATCCCGGAAAAGTACGCTGGGCTCCTGGCCGACGCCGTTTCTGCCCGCCAGAATTTCCTCATCGTGGGCGGCACGGGCTCCGGCAAGACCACCCTCATGAACACGGCGCTGGCCTTGATCCCGCGCGATGAACGCTTGTTCGTGATCGAGAGCGTCGCCGAATTGCAACTGGCGCCGGGCAACCACGTGCTGATCGAATGCGATGAGGAGCAGGGCGTGAGCGCGCGCCGCGCCGTCCGCACCGCCATGCGCTATGCGCCCAAACGCATCATCGTGGGCGAGCTCCGCGGCCCCGAGGCCTATGACTGGCAGGACGCAGCCAACACCGGCCATCCCGGCTCCGCGGCCACCATCCATGCCAACAGCGCCAGCCGTGCACTGCCGCGCCTGGAAAACCTGCTGTTGATGGCCACCATGGGCGTGCCCTACGAACCCTTGCGCGCGGCCATCGGCGAGACCTTGCAGTGGACCTTCTACATCGAGCGCCAAGGTGCTTCGCGCCGCCTGTCCCAGGTGAGCCGCCTGCACGGCTACGACCGCCGGCGCGGCGAGTACGAGATCGAGAACTTGTGAACCGTCCCAGCCAGTCCCCTACCAAGGAGCCATTCGTGCACATGACCGACCTCCTGCCGCGCCGCCGTGGCGTCCACCCGGCCATGGCGCGCATTCGCGAACTGCTGCTGCCGCTGCTGCTCGGTGCGAGTTCCCTCCCGGGCCAGGCGGCCGCGATCGACGTACCTTTCGTGACCGACTTCGGCTGCTCGGTGGTGCAGTGGCTGCGCGGCCCGCTGGCGATCTTGATCTTCGTGACGGTCGTGGTGGGCACCTTGGTGCTGGGGATGATCACGCGGATGCAGTGGGACCGGATCATCACAATCTGCGTCATCTTCGGCATCCTGGTGGGACTTGGGTCGATCCTCTCCAGTTCGAGTTACATCCAGAACATCGGCGGCATGTCCGCCTGCCTGCAGTAGGCCGCCATGGCGTCGCGCAGCAGCCCCTTTCATCCTGCCCTGCACCGGCCCAAGCTGATCATGGGCCTGGAAAAAGGGATGTTCGGCGCGCTGGCGCTGGCGGTCGCCTTCGCGGTGGTGGTCAAGGCGGTCTGGTTCCTGCCGATGGCCCTGGTCCTGTTCCTCGCCGGCCGCTGGCTGTCCAAGGTCGATGACCGCTACCTGGCGATCCTCATGCGCT
>JAQGMU010000452.1 GCA_028292195.1 Ramlibacter sp.
GGCCTGTCGGCGCTGATCGGCGCCATCGGGGGCCTGATGGTGGCGCCGGTGGTGTTCCTGGAGCCCAACATGATGGGTGGCGTGCTGATCTACGCTTTTGCCGCGGCGCTGCTGGGCGGCATCGACAACCCCTGGGGCGCGGTGGCGGGCGGCCTGATCGTCGGCGTGGTCGAGAACCTGGCCGGCACCTACGTGGTGGGCACGGAGCTGAAGCTGACGCTGGCGCTGGTACTGATCGTCGGCGTGCTGTTGATCCGGCCGTCCGGCCTGTTCGGCCGCAAGCTGGTGGCGAGGGTCTGACGATGTCGACCCTGCCCGTCTCCGTCGACGAAGCGCCGCTCTCCGCGGCCGACACGACCCCGGTTCCCGCCGTCACCCCCTGGCGCCTGCTGGCGCTGGCCGTGCTCGCCGCCGCCGCCCTGGCGGTGCCGTTCGCGCTCAGCGACTACCGCATCTTCCTGGTGACGATGACGCTGATCACGGCCATCGCGGTGCTGGGCCTGAACATGCTGGTGGGCTACAACGGCCAGCTGTCGCTGGGCCACGGCGCCATCTACGCGCTGGGCGCCTACGTCACCGCCATCCTGATGGAGCACGCGCACTTCCCCTGGTGGACGACGCTGCCGGTCTCCGCCGTCGTCTGCTTCGTCTTCGGTTTCCTGTTCGGCTGGCCCGCGCTGCGTTTGAAAGGCCACTACCTGGCCTTGGCCACGTTCGCGCTGGCCCTGGCCACGCCGCAGCTGCTGAAACACAAGGCACTCGAAGCCTGGACCGGCGGCGTGCAAGGCCTGACGCTGACCAAGCCGGAAGCGCCGTTCGGCTGGAAGCTGACCGGCGACCAGTGGCTCTACCTGATGGTGCTGGCCATCGCCGCCGTGCTGTTCATCGCCGCCTGGAACCTGCTGCGCGGCCGGCTCGGGCGCGCCACCATCGCCATCCGCGAGCAGCCGATCGCCGCCTCGGCGATGGGCATCAACGTCGCCTACACCAAGGCCATGACTTTCGGCATCAGCGCGCTCTACACCGGCGTGGCCGGCTCGCTGGGCGCCATCGCCACCGCCTTCGTGGCGCCGGACAGCTTCGGCATGTTCGTCTCGGTCTTCTTCCTGGTCGGCGTGGTCGTCGGCGGCCTGGGAACCATTTCCGGGGCGCTGGTCGGCGCCGCCTTCATCCAGTTCATCCCCAACTTCGCCGACCAGATCTCCAAGTCGGCGCCCTCGGCCATCTTCGCCGGCTTCCTCATCCTGTGCATGTTCCTGATGCCGCAGGGTTTCGTCGGCCTGGTGCGCGCGGCGCTGCGCAGGGTTCAGCGCCAACGTCCCCGCGGAGGGGACTGACGGCCCGCGCCCCATCGTCGAAAGTAAGCCCATGCCCCGCGTCATCTACATCCATCCGAACGGCGAACGCAGCGAAGCCGAAGTGGCCGACGGCCAGAACCTGATGCTGGCCGCCACCGGCCACGACATCGAAGGCATCGTCGGCGACTGCGGCGGCGTGATGAGCTGCGCCACCTGCCACGTGATCGTGGACCCGCAGTTCCTCGAACAGCTGCCGCCGGTGAGCGACACCGAGAACCAGATGCTGGACTACACCGCCGCCCCGCGTGAACCGGGCAGCCGGCTGTCCTGCCAGATCGTCATGAACGCGGCGCTGGACGGCATTGCCGTTCGCATCGCCGACCCGCAGCTCTGAAGCCGCGCCACTCCTCACCCACAGCCCCGAACACCCCCGGAGAAACCATGCAAGCCTCTTCCCCCCAGACCTCGGCCAAGCCCAAGGGCGCCCTCACGCCCAACCCCGGCCTGACGCCGATGATGCTGAACCACGCGGCCTGGGTCACGCCCGACGCCGCGGCCACGACCGACTTCTACACCCGCATCATGGGCATGGAGCTGGCCAGTACGGTGCTGGACGACAGCGTGCCGTCGACCGGCGACGACATCCCGTACTTCCACATCTTCTTCCGCATGGGCGACGGCTCCACGCTGGCCTTCTTCGAAGCGCCGGGCGTGCCGCCGCCGTCCAAGGCCAGCCACCCGGCCTACGACATCTTCAACCACATCGCGCTGGAGGCGAAGGACCGCGCCGAAGTGCTGCGCTGGTACGACTGGCTGAAGTCGCAGGGCGTCGACGTGATCGGCCCGACCGACCACAAGGGCCTGATCCTGTCGATCTACTTCCATGACCCGGCCGGCATCCGCCTGGAGATCACCACCCCCCTGGACAAACAGTGGAATCGCCACACCGAAAAGGGCTACGCGGACCTCAAGCTGTGGGAGGACTGCAAGGCCAAGGCGAAGGCCGAGGGCAAGGACGTGCCGGCCGCCCTGCTGGAGCTGATCAAGGACGTGCGCAAGCGCTACGCCTGAACGGGAACCGCCATGACGCCGATCGAGCTGCGCCCGCTGTTCACCATCAAGGCCGTGGTCGACGCGCCGCCGCAACTGGTCGGCGCCATCCCCCACGGCTACACCCGCCGCGTGATGAACGTGAGCGGCGGCACCTTCGAGGGTGAGCGCCTGCGCGGCCGCGTGCTGCCGGGCGGCGCCGACGTGGTGCTGGAGCGCCCGGACGGCGGCCTGCACCTGGACGTGCGGCTGGTGCTGGAGACCAATGCCGGCGAACTGATCTACATGACCTACAACGGCCGCCGCAATGGGCCCACGCCGGAGATCATGAAGAAGATCGTCAACCGCGAGACCATTCCGCGCGGCGCCGATTACTTCCGCGTGCTGGTGCAGTTCGAGACCGCGGCGCCGGCGCTGCTGTGGCTGAACGACAAGGTCGCCGTCGGCACCGGCACCCGCGAGCCGAACGGTCCCGTGTACGACATCTGGGAAGTGGCATGAAACGTTTTGCCGGACGGCCGGCCATCGTCACGGCCGCTGCTTCGGGGATCGGCCGCGCCATCGCGCTGCGCTTGCACGAGGAGGGCGCCCGCGTGCTGGCGGTGGACATCAACGCCGGCGCGCTAGCGGAACTGCCGCAATCGGACAACTTCCGCATCTTTGCCATGGACGTCACGGCGGCAGGTGCGCCGCAAGCCATCGCCGACGAATGCCTGCGCCACTACGACGGCATCCGCGTGCTGGTGAACAACGCCGGGCTGGGCAACTGCCCGCCCTTCCACGAGACCAGCGACGCCGACTACCAGAAGTGGGCCGACATCAACCAGAAGGCGACCTTCATGGTGACGCGCGCCGCCTTCCCGGCGCTGCTGAAATCGAAGGGCGTGGTGTTGAACATCGCTTCCACGCTCGGTGTGGTGGGCTACCGCCGGCAGGCCGTCTACTCGATGGCCAAGGCCGGCGTGATCGGCCTGACGCGCAACCTGGCCGCCGACTATGCCGACCAGGGCATACGCGTCAACGCCATCGCCCCCGGCATCATCGCCACGCCGCAGACCGAAGGGCGTCTCAACACGGCGCGCTTCTACGCCACGATCGTCGGCACCACGCCGATGGGACGGCCAGGCAAGCCGGAAGAGATTGCAGGCGCCGCGGCCTTCCTGTGCAGCGACGACGCCGGCTACGTCACCGGCCAGGTGCTGGCCGTCGACGGCGGCCAGACCAGCAGCGCCTACATCAGCGACGCGCTGGTGCAGTGCTGGGTGGACGCGCACCCCGACCAATAGGAGACTTCATGCGCATCGCACTGATTACCGGCGCCGCTGGCGGGCTGGGGCTGGCCAGCGCCCGCAAGCTGGCCGAGGATGGCCTCACCATCGCTGTCGCCGACCTGCACGCGGAGGCTGCCCAGCGAGCCGCCGCGGCGCTACCCGGCAAGGGCCACATCGGCCTGGCGTGCAACGTGATGGACGAGGCCAGCGTGCGCGCGGCCTTCGACACGGTGGAACAGAAACTCGGGCGCGTGGGCGTGCTGGCCTGCTTCGCCGGCATCCTGAGCACCCAACCCGCCCCAGGCCGGCTGCCCACCGTGGACATCACGCTGGAGGAGTGGGACGGCGTGATGAACGTCAATGCGCGCGGCACCTTCCTGTGCGTGCGCGAGATGCTGCGGCGCTGCGCGGGACGGACCATCGAGCATGGCCGCATCGTCACAGTCGCTTCGCTGGCCGGCCAGGTGGGCGGCATGCAGAGCGGCGCGGCCTACAGCGCGTCCAAGGGCGCGGTGCTGGCGCTGTCGAAAGTGGCGGCGCGCGAGGCGGCGTCGCTGGGCATCACGGTCAACACGGTGGCGCCCGGGCCGATCGACACGCCGATGCTGCACCAGACGGTGCCGGCCGGCAACGAGGGCCAGAAGTACATGGGCACGGCGGCGGTGCCGCTGGGCCGCATCGGAGCGCCGGAGGAGATCGCCGCCGCGGTGTCCTACCTCGTGTCGCCGGGGGCGGGCTTCGTCACCGGTGCCACGCTCGACGTCAACGGCGGCATGTTGATGCGCTGAAACAGGAGACTCCATGAATGCGATGACCGCCGCGACCGGCTGCCCGTACCACCAGGCAAGCAAGGACTTCAAGCCCTACTACAGCCCCGAGCTGCACGCCGCCTTCGAGGTGCAGCGGCGCGAGGAACCGGTGTTCTGGTGCGAGGAGATCGGCTACTGGGTGCTGACCAAGTACAGCGACGTGCTGTCGGTGCTGCACGACGGCGAGCGCTTCTCCTCGGAGAACACCACGCGGCCGGTGACGCCGATGTCGGCCGAGGCCGCGGCCATCCTGCGCGATGGCGGCTTCACCAACCAGACCGGCAGCCATTCGACCCTGTTCGGCGCGGTCCACAAGCGCATCCGCGGCATCACCAGCCAGACGCTGAACCTGCGCGAGTTCATCAAGCTCGAGTCGCACATCCGCCGGCTGGTGGGCGAGGCCGTCGAGAAGGTCGCCGGCAAGGACGAAGTGGACCTGCTGCACGAGGTCCACTACGAACTGCCGGCGCAGGTGGTGTTCAAGCTGCTGGGCATCCCGGACGCCGACATCCCAAGCGTCAAGAAGTGGGCCGGCGCCCGCAGCGTGATCGACTTCAGCCCGGCGACGCCCGAGCAGCAGATCGAAGGCGCGCGCAACATGGTGGCGTTCTGGCAGTACTGCGCCGCGCTGGTGGCGGACCGGCAGAAGAATCCCCGTGACGACTTCACCAGCAACATGCTGGCCATCCGCAACGGCGACGACAGCGTGATCAGCATCCCGGAGATCACCACTCACACCTTCGGCGTGGCCTTCGCCGGCCACGAGACCACCACCAACCAGCTGAACAACACCTTCCGCTCGCTGCTGGAGAACCGCGAACAGTGGGAAGCGCTGTGCGCGGACCCGTCCCTCGCCGCCAACACGGTCGAAGAAGGCATGCGCTACGCCGGCGCGGTAATCGGCTGGCGCCGGGTCGCGCTGGAGGACGTCACGTTCCGCGGCGTCACCATTCCCAAGGGGGCGCCCATCATGCTGTCGCTGGCCTCGGCGAACCGCGACGAGGAGGTGTTCCCTCGGCCGCACATGTTCGACATCAGCCGCGGCAACGCGCGCAAGCAGCTCACCTTCGGCAACGGCGTGCACTTCTGCCTGGGCGCGCCGCTGGCGCGGCTGGAAATGAAGATCGTGTTCGAGGAGTTCAGCAAGCGCTTCCCGAAGATGCGGCTGGTGGAGCCGGACACGGCGCAGCACATGCACACCTTCGTCTTCCGCGCCGCCGAAGCGCTGCGGGTGACGCTGCAATGAGCGCCGCGCAATTCGACGACAAGGTCGCCATCGTCACCGGCGGCGCCAGTGGCGTCGGCCTGGCGCTGGTGCGGCAACTGCTGGCCGCCGGGGCCAAGGTGGCGATGGTGGACCGCGATGCGGCCGCCATCGACCGCGGGCTGCAGGGCCTGGACGGGTCACGGGTACTCGCGCTGGAGGCCGACGTGGCCCTGGAGGCCAACGTGCAGCGCTATGCCGACGCGACGGTGCGGAAGTGGGGACGGATCGACCTGTTCCACAACAACGCCGCCATCGCCGGGCCGCAGTCCTCGCTGCTGGACTTCCGCATGGCGGACTTCGACCGCATCTTCGCGGTGAACGTGCGCGGCGTGCTGCTGGGAATGCAGGCGGTGGGCCGCGTCATGCGCTCGCAGGGTGGCGGCACCATGGTCAACACCTCGTCGGTGTCCGGGCAGCGCAGCAGCCGGCCGGAGGCGGGGCTCGGGGTTTATGGCGCGTCGAAGGCGGCGGTGATCCGCATGACGCAGCAGGCCGCGCTGGAATTCGCGCCGCACAAGATCCGCATCAACGTGATCTGCCCGGGGCCGATCGACACGCCCTTGCTGCGCAGCACGTTCCGGATCGATGGACGCAATGAGGAGCAGGTGGAAGTGGCGTTGAAGCAGCACTTCGCGAACCAGCCGCTGGGGCGGGCAGCGACCGCGGAGGAAGTGGCGAACCTGGTGTTCTGGCTGCTGGGGCCGCAGGCGAGTTTCATCACTGGGGGCGTCTACAACGTCGATGGCGGGATGACGGCTTAGCCCTCACCCCAACCCTCTCCCGCAAGCGGGAGAGGGAGCCAAACTACTGCACCGCGACGAAATTCCCGTCCTTCACCTGCAGCAGCACGCCGCCATAGGTCGGACTCCGGTTTGCGTCCAGGCTCCAGGTCCCCGTCCCCAGCACCATCGGCACCTTGTTCAGCTTCGCCAGTGCGTCGCGGATCTTGGTGCGATCCGGATTCGGCCCGGCATTGCGCACGGCCGCCACGGCCACCTGCCCCAGCGCGTAACCCATCCCGGCCCAGTTGTCGGGCATGGACTTGTACTTGGCCTGGTAGGCCTTGACGAAGGCCACGTTCATCGGCGAAGGATTCACCGGCGAGTAGTCCGACACCACGTACGTCCCTTCCACCGCCTTGCCGCCGGCCTTGATGAAGCCCAGCGAGCCGAAGGTGGAGGGGGCGATGAACTTGACCTTCGGGTTCAAGCCGGCCTGGCGGATCTGCACGATCATGTTGGCGCCGACTTCCGCCGGCGCGGCAATGAAGATGCCGTCGGTCTCCAGCGTCGCCAGCTTGGTCGCCAGCGCCAGGAAGTTGGATTCGGACGAAACGAACTTCTCGTCGGACACGATGGTCGTGCCGGCCTTGGTGAAGTAGTCGGCCAGCGCGTTCTTCTGGCCCACGTAGCCGTCGTTGCTCTGGTCGTGGATCAGCACGATGCGCTTGATGCCCAGCTTCTCCACCGACAATTTGCCCAGGTAACCCATGATGTCCACCGGCGTGGCCTGGATCTTGAAGGCCCACGGGCCGGTCGCCGGGATGCCGGGCGAGCTGCCGATGGCCAGCATCGGCACCTGCAGGTCGTTGGCCAACGGCGCGCCGCCCAGGGCTTCGCTGCTGGTGGTGGGGCCCAGGATCAGCATCGCGTTGTCGCGCTTGGCGAACTGGTTCACCAGGTTGATGGTCTGGGCCTTCTCGCCGGCGGTGTCGCCCTCGACGATCTTGAACCTGTTGCCGCCCGGCAGCCCCTGGGCATTGGCTTCCTCCAGCGCCAGCTTCATGCCGTTCTGGATCGGCACGCCGCCGAAGGCATAGGTGCCGGTCGTGGCGTTGAACACGCCGACGGTGATTTCCTTGCCTTGCGCGAAGGCCAGGCCGGTGGCGGCGAAGAGGACGGCGGCGGCGACGACGCTTCTGCGGGGGATTTGCATGGATGTCTCCTGGACTGAGGTTGAAAGCTCTCAGTCAGTATCCGCAGCGCCCCGCCGACCGTCTGTCCCCGCAAAAGGGGACGGGGCGACCCTAGGCCACCAGGTTCAGCGGCAGCACGTCCAGCGTCCGCAGCGTATTCACCGGCCGCCAGCGCGCCGGGCCGGCCGGCTCGATGGCGCGTACGCGGCGGATCAGCGCGCCCAGGATGCTGTCGGCCTCCAGCCGGGCGATCATCTGGCCGATGCAGACGTGCGCGCCGACGCCGAAGGCGCGGTGCACGCCGGTGGTCTGCCGGGTGACGTCGAAGCGGTCCGGGTCGGCCCACTGGCGCGGGTCGCGGTTGGCCGCACCGATCTGGTAGCCCACCTTGGTGTCGGCGCGCAGCCGCACGCCCCCCAGCTCCACCTCGCCGGTGGTGGTGCGGAACATGATCTGCGCCGGCGACTCCAGCCGCAGCGCCTCCTCGAAGGCGCCCTTGATCAGCGCCGGGTTCGCCTTCACCAGCGCGAACTGCTCGGGGTTTTCCGCCAGCAGCTTGAGCGTGGAGCCGATGGCGGCCATCGTCGTGTCGACGCCGGCGCGGAAGAAGGTGCGCACCTGGAACTGCGCCGTGCCCTTTTCGAAGTCGCCGGCATCCTCCGCCTGGTAGATCTTCTCGCCGAAGCCACCCGGCAGCATGTACTCGCGCCCCAGCACCTGCGCGTACCACTCCATGATCGGCCCGGCGCGTTCCAGCGCCGCGGCCGTGCGCGCATTGTTGGGGCCGATCTGGTTGAAGTTCAGCTCGCCGGTCAGCTTGATCCGCTCCGGCGGGACGTCGACGCCCAGCACCGAGGGAAACACGTCCAGCACGAACGCTTCCGCGATGTCGGCGACACCGTCGACGCGGCCCTTGGCCACCACCTCGTCGGCGACTTCCTCGGCGCGGGCGAGGAACTTGTCCCTCCAGGTCTTGACCACCAGGGGCGACAGGACCTTCTGCAGCGCCGCCCGCACCCGCGTGTGGTCCGGCGGGTCGATCTCGGTGATCGGGCTGCGGGTGCGCCAGGCCCCGGGCTTGCGGATGTCGCTCAGGCCCACGCCGCCGGCCGTGGTGAAGCGCGCATAGTCGGTGGCGACGATGCCGGCCTCCTGGTGCCTGACCACCGAGTAGTAGTCGTGCGGCGCGATGAAGACGGCCGCCGCCATTTCGCGCATGCGCGCGAACAGCGGGTAGGGGTCAGCGATGTTGGCGTCGGAGAACGGGTCCTCGTCGAGGACCGGGGCGTCGGGGGCGATGACGGCGCTCATGGCTTCACTCCGCGCCGGGAAGGACACGCACCTTGGCGTCGCTGATGCGCCAGCCCACCGGCGTGCGGCGGAAGCGCACGTCGTACTTGGCGAACATCGCGATCTTGCCGGGCCCGTCGCGCCAGTCGGTGATCAGCGCGCGGGCATGGCCCATGGCGTCGTTGGCGTCGGCGCCCGGCACCACGTAGAAGTCGGTCATCTGGTGGTGCATGCGCTGGCGGAACTTCTTCTTCATCACCTCTTCCATCATCTCCAGCAACTTGGCGTGACCCTGGATGGTTTCCGGCGGCAGCCCGGAGCCGCCCTGCGACGCCGGCGGCGAGTTGAGGCGGGTCCAGGTCGCGTCTTCGGTGAACAGCTGGGCGAAGTTCGGATCGCCGGCATCGGCCAGGTGGCCATAACGGGCGAACACCGAGCGGATCTCGAGTTCGTCTTCGACGGGCAGGTGCGGAAAGCGCATGGAAGAATCCTTCAGGGCAAATCGGTTACCAGGCCACCATCAGCTTGCGCAGCGCGCGAAACGAGGTGTTCGGTGTGTAGGGGTAGTCCTGGCCGGGCACCAGTTCCAGGCCGGGCAGGTGGCGGGCGACGCTTTCCAGCATCGCCTCGACCTCCAGCCGCGCCAGCGGGGCGCCCAGGCAGAAGTGGGCGCCGGTGCCGAAGGTGACGTGCTGCATCACGTTGCGGCGGCCGGGCAAGAAGTCGTCGGGCGCGGGGAACTGCGCCGGGTCGCGGTTGGCGGCGGCGAACACCATCAGGATCCGCGCGCCGGCCGGCAGCTGCACGCCATCGAGCGTCACGGCTTCCTTGGCCTGGCGGCGCCAGGCTTGCACCGGCGGATCGAAGCGCAGGCCTTCCTCCACCACCGGCGCCAGTGGCTGCGTGCCGGCGCAGATCGCGTTCCAGAGTTCGCGCCGCGGCAGCACCGCCTTGAACAGGTTGGCCGCTGCACTCGACGTGGTCTCGTGGCCGGCGAACAGCAGGTTGAAGGCAATGGCGCCGATCTCGTGCAGGGTCGCCTTGCCGTCGTCGCCGTCGCGCAGCCGCACCAGGTCGCTCAGGTAGTCGTCCTGCGGCGCGGCGGCCTTGCGCTGCACCAGTTGGATCGCATAGCGGTAGTACTCCACCGCCTCGCCGGCCAGCTGCACCTGTTCGCCCTCGGTGGGCCGGCCCCAGGTCATCACCACCCGGCTGGAGGCCCACTGCTTGACCTTGGACACGTCCTCGGCCGGCACGCCCAGCAGGCGGAACAGCACCAGCGCCGGCACGTCCCAGGTCAGCGCCTGCACCAGGTCGGCGGGCGAAGGACCGGCCGCCATGCGCGCCACGTGCTCCTCCACCGTCTGCTTGATGAAAGGCTGCAGCGCCTGCAGCCGCTCGCGCTGCAAGGGTGCGCCGAAGAAGGCGCGGTAGCGCGGGTGGCTGGGCGGGTCGTTGTTCACCAGCAGCGGCGGCACATCGAAGTCCGAGCTGGTGATGATGCCGCGCGCATGCGGGCACAGCGGCGTCAGCGGGTCGGACGCGATCATGGCCGAATAGCGGCTGGTGTCGCGCAGGATGGCCTTGACCGTTTCGAAGCGCGTCACCACCCAGGAGCCTATGGCCGGCGAGAAGAACACCGGCTCGGCCTGCCGCAGGTCCGCCAGTTGCGGATACGGGTCGAGCACGTAGCCCGGCGCGAACGGGTCGAAGCGCTCACTCGCCTCGGTGACGGGGCCCTCGGCATCGGCCGAGGCTTCTGTGGAAAGCAGTCGCATGCCGGTCTCGGGGCCCGCAGGCGTCAGGGCAGCAGCGCCAGTTCGCCGTTCTTCACGGTCAGCATCACGCCGCCGTAGGTCGGGTGCCGTTCCTTGTCCTTCACCCACAAGCCATTGCCCATCACGACCGGCACGTTGGTGATCTTCTCCAGCTCGGCGCGCACCTTGGCGCGGTCCGGATTCGGGCCGGCATTGCGGATCGCCTGCACGCCGATCTGGCCCAGGGTGTAGCCCATGGCCGCCCAGTTGTCCGGCGTTTCCTTGTAGCGCGCCTTGTAGGCGGCGAGGAAGGCGGCGTTCAGCGGGTTGCTGCTGGCGGCGGCGTAGTCGGCGATGATGATCGTGCCTTCCACCGCCTTGCCACCGGTCTGCATGTACTTCAGCGATGCCAGCGAAGACGGCCCGATGATGCGCACCTTGGCCGGCAGGCCGGCCTGGCGCAGCTGGATTGCCAGGTTGGCGGTGATCTCCGGCGGCGCGCCGACGTAGATGCCGTCGACGTCCTGCGAGGCCAGCTTGGTGGCCAGCGCCAGGAAGTTCGATTCGGACGTGAGGATCCCGTTCTCGGACACGATCGCCACGCCGCCGGCCTTCACCCCGTCGCGGAAGGCGTTCTTCTGCTCGATGATGCCGTCGCTGCCCTGGTCGAACACCAGCGCGACCTTCTTGATGCCGGACTTCTCGGCCACGTACTTGGCCAGGAAGCCCATGATGTCGACGGCCTGCGCCTGGACCTTGAAGGCCCAGGGGCCGGTGGCCAGGATGGCGTTGGAGGAGCCGATGGCGAACATCGGCACCTGCAGCTCGTTCACCACCGGGCCGGCGGCAATCGCCTCGAAGCTGTTGGTCGGGCCCATGATCAGGATCGCCTTGTCGCGGCGGCCGAACTGGGTGGCCAGGCTGATCGCCTGCGCCTTGTCGGCGGCGGTGTCGCCTTCGATGATCTTGATCTTGGCGCCGCCGGGCATGCCCTTCGCGTTGGCTTCCTCCAGCGCCATGCGCATGCCGTTCTGGATCGGCACGCCACCGAAGGCGAAGACGCCGCTGGTGGCGCCGAAGATGGCGACCGGGAGTTCCTGCGCCGCGGCGGGCAGCGCCGCGAGCGAGGAAAGGGCGAGGGCGGCAGAGGCCGCGAGGGTGAGCCTGCGAAGGACTTGCATGGTTCTTTGTCTCCAGATGAAATCAGGTGCCCGACCAGGTCGGGCCTAGGGCTGCGAGTGCGGCCGGAGTGGGTCGGGTGTAGGCGCGCAGGCGGCTTGGCTTCAGGCCCAGCCGCTGCTTCAGGGTGATGGCGTGTTCAGCCGCGAGGATGGAAACGCCGACCGAATCGATGACCGGCACGCCGTCCACTTCCTGCAGGCCGTTGACGGCGACGATGGCGGCGACCATGCCTTCGGCCGGGATCACGGCGTCGGCGCCGGCGGCAATAGCCGTGCGGGCTGCTGCCTTGAAGCGTTCCAGGTAGGCGGAGGGCGCCTCGAACTCGCGCTCCAGTTCGGTCTCCAGCATCACGCTGGCGACCAGGTGGATGCCGCTGACGCGGGAAGCGAGCCGGTGGCGTTCGATCGAGGCTTCGACGTAGGGCACGGTCTGTTCGCTCAGCACCAGCAGCGCCATCTTCGGCGCGATGCTGCAGCCGGCCAGCATCGAGGCCTCGAAGGCCGAGATGACCGGGATCTCGACCAGCGAGCGCAGTTCGCGCAGCACCGGCTCGGCGAAGGTGCCGATGACGAAGGCATCGTAGCCCTCTTGCTGCGCCTTCCAGGCGTTGCGCAGGAACAGCGGCACCACCACGCTGGTGTAGACCGCCGGCGAGAGGATCACGTCGGCCTGCAGCAGGCCGTGGCCGAGGTCGGCATCCATGCCGTGGACCGTGATGTGGGTGCCGGGCGAACCGATGCGCTCGGCGTGCTGGTGCAGCGCCGCGACGAAGGAAGGATGCTTGCGGGCTTCCGCCGTGAACTGGTACCAGAATTTCATGGGGCCAGTTTCAGCGGGCTCGCGTCCATCGTCTGTCCCCATGGGAGGGGACGGACGAGCCCGCCCCAACGGCGTTCAGTCGGGCCAGGCGCGGCGGATCGGCTGCGTTCCGTCCCAGGTCGAACAGATGCGCTGCATGGCTTCGTAGATGCGAACGCGCTCCGGCGTGGCTTCGCACAGTTCCACGATCGCACCCGGCAACGCGGGATTCTCGAAATACACCAGCCGGCCGCGGTAGGTGTCCCCTTCGTGCGCCACCACGAAGCCGCGGTCGATGGCGCCGCGATAGGTCAGGTCGTAGTCCGGCTCCATGAAGGCGGCGTGATGCATCGCCGGCATCCTGGCTGCGTGGATGAACTCGTCGAAGAGCGTCGGCCCGGCGTCACGGGCAGGCCGGATCAACTCGAGCTGGACGGAGCCGACATAGGTCATGGCCACGGAAACGGCCGCCGTGGAGGCGGGGCGGCCGCGGTACCTGTAGTCGGTGATCTCCATGCGCTCGGCGAAGAACCACGGGCCGATGCCCGTGGCCTGCGACCATCCACTGGCAGCCGCTTCGACGTCGTCGACCAGGTAGCTGAGCTGGACCAGGTTGGTGAACAGTTTCACGACTTGAGCGCGGCGACGGCATCGACGGTGATGCCGTCCCAGGCCTTGAGGTAGGCCAGCGGATTGAAGTACTCGCGATTGACCAGGACCTTGCCGTTCCTGATCTTGAAGACGAACACGTAGCGCTGCTCGTACACCCGGTTCACTTCGCCGATGATGCTGCGGGCGCGCGCCTCCACGATCACGACCGACGGGTCGAGCGTCTCGTGGATCGCGTCGAGCGTGAAGACGTGGTCCTTCCGCGTCTTGAACGTCTTGCCGTAGAAGTTGAGGATGTATTCCTTGTTCGGGTACACCTCCGGGATGCCGGCCGGTGCGAACGGGTTCTCCTGCCGGACTTCGTCGTCCAGCAGCTCGGCCCAGCCGACCAGGTCCTTCTTCATCAGCAGGTCGAAATACTTCTCCACCAACTGCCGGTTGGCGCTTGGGTTCGCGGACATGGATTCTCCTTTGGGTTGCGTGGGCGCTTGCGTTCTCAGGCCGGCCGGGTCTCGCGCAGCCGCAGCGGCAGCCGCTCCAGGGTGCGAACCTGGTTGACGGGTCGCCAGGCGGCGTCGCCGGCAAGTTCGACGCCCGCGAAACGCTCCAGCAGCGCCGCCAGCAGGCATTCGGCTTCGAGCCGGGCGATCATCTGGCCGATGCAGTTGTGCGCGCCGACGCCGAAGCCGAGATGGCCTTGCGTAGCCCGCGTGATGTCGTAGGCGGCCGGGTTCGTCCAACGTTCGGGATCCCGATTGGCCGAACCCATGAAGATGCCGACCTTCTTGTCGGCGTCCAGTTCCATGCCGTCCAGGACCACCGGCCGCGTCGTCAGCCGGTAACTGACCTGGAAGGGGGTTTCCATCCGGATGCCCTCTTCGAAGGCCGCGCGCACCCGGCCGGGGTTCTCACGCAGCGAGGACCATTGGGCGGGGTTGCGCGCCAGGTGGCACAAGGTGGAGCCGATGCCGGCGATGGTGGAATCCATCCCTCCGCGGACGAAGGTGCGGGTCAGGGTCGAGGCCGTGCCGGCCGGGAGCTCGCCGGCGTCCTCGAGCACGAAGAACTGTTCGGCGATGCCGCCGGGGACGACATGTTCGCGCTGCTGGCTCTCCTCGAACCAGGAAACATAAGGCGCGGCGCGGCGCACGGCTTGCAGCAGCAGTTCGTTCTGGGGACCGGTCAGGTTGCCGTTCAGGTTGCCGATCGCCTTGATCGCGTCTTTCCGGAACCGGATGCCGACGGCGTCCACGAAGACCTTGAAGACGTATTCCTCGACGATGGATTCGACGGCTTCCACTTCGGCGCCGGCGGGGAGGCTCGCCACCAGTGCCCTGGCATCCCGCGTCATGTTCTCCCGCCATTGCCGGACTGCCGTCGGCGAAAGGACCTTGTTGACGGCGTGCCGCAGCGCCGTGTGCTGCGGCGGGTCCACTTCGAGCAGCGGGTTCAGGGGCCGGGCATTCGGGCCGGGCTTGCGGGCGTCCCCCAGGCCGATGCCACCGGTCGTGGAGAACTGCTCGTGGTCGGTGAAGGCGAGGGCAGCTCCCGCATGGCGGCCGATCGCATAGACGTCGTACGCGGGCAGGAAGACCACGGGATGCTTCCTCAGCGCTTCGTGAAACGCGTAGGGATCCAGCAATACGTTCGTCGCGTAGGGATCGATGTCGAGGGACGGAGGAGGGTGCGGCATGGTGGCCTCGGGTCGTGGATTGCGGCCCGTCGGCTGTCTTCAAGGTAGGGCCGTCACCAGGCCTGCGCAGTCCCCCTGCCACGGTACAGAGCGCAGCCCGCGGCAAGCGCCAGTGAAAGCGGCGCCTTACCCCGTCCCACTCTGGGGGGACATACAGGAAGTGAGTGCTTTTCTATCCTGCGGCCATGCTGATGCAACAACTTCTGAACGGCGTCGTCGTAGGCAGTGTCTACGCGCTGTTCGCCCTCGGGTTTACCCTGCTGTTCGGGGTGAACCACATCATGAACATGGCCCACGGCTCGGTCTTCATGTGGGGCGCCTTCGCCGGGCTCTACGCGGTGACCGCGTTCGACGCGCCGATCTACCTGGCCCTGCTGATCGGCATGCTGGCCGGCGGGCTGGTGTCGGTGGCGCTCGACGTGTTCGCCTTCCGGCCGCTGCGCCGGCGCAATGCGCCGGAGTTCTCGGCCATCGTGTCGTCGATAGGGGCAGACCTGGTGCTGCTGGCGATAGCGCAGAAGGTCTCCAACACGGCCATCATGCGCTTCCCCTTCGACGCCTTCCCGGTGGTCGTCTTCAACGTGTTCGGCCTGCGCATCCAGCTGCTGCAGCTGGTGATCATCGCGCTGGTGGTGGCCATGGTGTTCGGGCTGGTCTGGTACCTGTACCGCACCACCTTCGGCCAGCGCATCCGCTCCGTCGCCTACTCGGAGCAGACCTCGCGCCTGCTCGGCATCAACCCCGGGCCGGTGAACATGCAGGTGTTCTTCATCTCGGGCGCACTGGCCGGCATGGCCGGCGTGCTGATCGGGCTGGTCTTCAACTCCGTGCACTTCGCCATGGGCGAGCCGCTGCTGCTGCGCGCCTTCGTGATCATCATCCTGGGCGGCCTGGGCAGTATTCCGGGGGCACTGATCGCGGGGCTGGCCATCGGCATCGTGCAGACCCTGGCCGTCGCCTACGTGGGCTCCGGCGTCGCCGAGGCCATCGTCTTCCTGGCCCTGTTCATCGTCATCCTGGTGCGGCCTACCGGCCTGTTCGGCCAGTCCACCGCCGCGATGCGGATCCAACGCGCATGATCAACTTCCTCTACACCTACCAGTCGCTGTTCGACCACATCCTGGTCTATGCCTTGCTGGCCATGAGCCAGTACGTGGTGCTGCGCGCCGGCGTGTTTTCGCTGGGCACCGCCGGCTTCGCGGCCCTGGGCGCCTACGGCACCGCGCTGCTGATCACCAAGGCCGGCTGGTCGCCAGTGCCGGCGATCGTGGCCGGTGCGCTGCTGGGCACGGTGGTCAGCGCGTTGCTGGCTCTGCCGCTGTCGCGCCTGCGCGGCGTATTCCAGGCAGTGGCCACACTGGCCTTCGTGCAGATCGTGCTGTCGGCCACGCAGAACTGGGTCAGCCTCACCAACGGTGCGCTCGGCGTGAACGGCATCCCCAAGGTCGCCAGCACGCCCATCCTGCTGGCCATCGTCGCGGTGGTGGTGTTCCTGCTGGTGGCCATGGGCCGCTACAGCATCGGCCGGGCCATGGACGTGATCCGCGAGGACGAAACGGTGGCCGTGTCGCTGGGCATCCAGGTGCCTTACTACCACCGCATCGCCTTCATCGTCTCCGGCGCCCTGGCCGGCCTGGGTGGCGCGCTGCAGGCCACCAGCAGCTACGCCATCACGCCCAATGAGTTCGGCTTCAGCATGCTGGTTGCGGCCCTGACCATGGTGGTGCTGGGCGGCCGCACGACGGTGTGGGGCGCGCTGGTCGGCGCCGCCATCCTCACTTCGCTGCCCGAACTGTTCCGCGTATTCGCCGATTACCGCAACGTGGTGCAAGGCATCCTGCTGATGCTGGTCATCGTCTACCTGCCGCGCGGCGTGGCCGACACGGTGCTGGGCAAGCTGCGCGACCGCCGGTTGCGGCGCGCCGCGCTGGCGATGGCGCCTGTGCCCGAGCCACCGGCGCAGGCAGTCAACACCACCATCAAGGCAGGAGCGCACCCATGACCGCCACGCTCGTCCTCAAGGACGTCGCGCGCTACTTCGGCGGCGTGCCGGCCGTCGACGGCGTCAGCATCGAAGTGCCCGCCGGCCAGATCACCGGGCTGATCGGTCCCAACGGCGCCGGCAAGACCACGGTGGTGAACCTGATCACCGGCCTGCTGCACCTGACGTCGGGCCAGGTGCTGCTGGAGGGCCAGGACGTCTCGCGCGAGGAAGCGCCCGACCTGGCGCGCGCCGGCGTGGCCCGCACCTTCCAGAACATCCGGCTGGTGCCCGATGCTTCCGTGCTGGACAACGTGGTCGTCGGTTTCCACCGTCATGAGAAGTCGGGCCTTTGGGCCAACCTGCTGGGCCTGCCCTCGGCCCGCGCCGAGGCCGCGGAGCTGAAGCGCAAGGCGATGGACTTGCTGGAACGTTTCGACATGACGGCGCTGGCCGAGCACCGCGCCGGCGGCCTGTCGTACGGCCACCAGCGCCGCATCGAGATGATGCGGGCGCTGGCCAGCAACCCCAAGCTGCTGCTGCTGGACGAACCGGTGGCCGGCATGAACGACGCCGAGGCCGAGAGCCTGGCGGGCATCTTCCGCAAGGTGGCGGCCGACGGCGTGGCCGTGCTGCTGATCGAGCACAACATGCGCTTCGTCATGTCGCTGTGCGCCCACATCTACGTGCTGGCCTCGGGCCGGCTGATCGCCGAGGGCCTGCCCGAAGCCGTCGGCCGCGACCCCAAGGTCGTCGAAGCCTACCTGGGAGCCTGAAGGCATGCTGCAAGTCCGAAACCTCGACGTCCACTACCGTGGCATCCAGGCGCTGCGCGGGGTCGACCTGACCGTCAACAAGGGCGAGATCTTCGCCCTGATCGGCCCCAACGGCGCCGGCAAGTCGAGCCTGGTGAACGCGCTCTCGGGCATCGTGCCCTCCAGCGGCGAAATCCTGTTCGAAGGCGAACCGCTGGGCCGCCGCGCCGCCCACCTGCGCGCGCGCGCCGGCATCATCCAGGTGCCCGAGGGCAGGCGCGTGATCGCGCCGCTGTCGGTGGCCGAGAACCTGGAACTGGGGCGGCAGGCCGCGGGCGTGCGCGGCAGCGACCAGGCCGACCTGGACCGGGTGCATGCGCTGTTCCCGGTGCTGAAGGAACGCCGCAACCAGTTGTCCGGGTCATTGTCAGGAGGCCAGCAGCAGATGCTGGCGATCGGCCGCGCGCTGATGGGCCGGCCCAAGGTGCTGATGCTCGACGAGCCCAGCCTGGGGCTGGCGCCGGTGGTCATCAAGGACGTGTTCAAGGCATTGGTGCAGCTCAATCGCGAGGGCCTGACCATCCTGCTGGTGGAACAGAACGCCAAGCTCGCGCTGCAGACGGCGCATCGCGCGGCGGTGCTGGAGCAGGGGCGGATCGTGCACCAGGGGTCGGCGGCGGAACTGGCGGATGACCCGGTCATCGCGGACCACTATTTCGGCCGCGCGGGCCTGATCGCTTAGCGTGGCTCATTCGCCCACCGCACGCGCGGCTGTCTACGAGAAGGGGCGGATCACGATCCGCGAGTTCCCCTTGCCGGACATAGGTCCGGAGGACATGCTGGTCGAAGTGACGCTCGCCGGCGTGGACGGCTCCGAAATCCACATGCTGCGTGGCGAGCTGGAAGCGATCGAGGCGCGCGCGCCTCTCGTCTTCGGGGACGAGATGGTCGGCCGCGTCTCCGCCATCGGCACAGCGGCTGCGGCGCGGCGACACCTCGCGGTGGGAGATTTCGTGGCGGTCGAGGCCCACTGGCCCTGCAACGAGTGCGTCTCCTGCCGGCGGGGCCAGTACTACACCTGCGTCAGGGGCATCCCTGGCAACACCTACGGCTGGATATCGGCGGCGCAGGCACCCGGCCTCTGGGGTGCCTATGCCACCCATGTCTTCGTTCCGGCTCCGGCGCTGGTGTATCGCGTCCCGGAAGGGGCCACGCCCGAGAACGCGCTGGTGTCCAGTTCCGTCCTGGCCAATGCCCTGGCGTGGACCAAGGCAGCCGGCGTCGCGCTAGGCAAATCGGTGGCCGTCATCGGGCCCGGCCCGCAAGGCATCGCGGCGGCCATGATCGCGCGCATGCGGGGCGCCGACGTCGTGGTCGTCGGGCTGGCGCGGGACAAGGAGCGGCTGGAGTTTGCGCGCGAGTTTTGCGGCGCCGAGGTCGTGGCACTGCAAGCCGGAGGCACGGCAGCCGACCACGCGAAGCAATTGCGGCAAGTGCTGGGCCGTGCGTCCGAGATCGTCATCGAGACCGCCGGCGCGCAGTCGGCCAAGGACCTCGCCGTGGAAGCGCTGGCTGCCGGCGGGACGATCGCCAATTGCAGCGTGTGTACACCTCCCCGCCTGTCGCTGGATTTCCTGACGCTGCTGCTCAAGGATGCGGTCCTCGTCAACCCGATGTCGCATCCGCACTTCGTGGCGGATGCGCTGCAGCTGGGTGCGGGCTTGAAGGGGCTGCGCAATGACCCCGCGCGGCTGCTGACCCATTTCTTCCCTCTCGAAGAAGCGGAGAAGGCCGTCCGCACCGCGGGCTTCGAATACGCCGACCGGCCCATCAAGGTCGCGATCCGTCCTTAAGGCTGGTCAAGCCCGTCCGACCGTGTGCGGACCGAACATGGTCTCCATGCGTTCAGCCACGATGTCCGACGGCACTTCCTGGGTGTGCAGGTAAAGCGTGCCGTCGAGGATGGCGTTGCAAACCATCCGGCCGACCGCTTCGGGCTGCATGGTGGTGAGGGCCAGGCGCTTGAGCAGCGGATTCTCGAAGGGGGTGAACTGCCGCTGCTCCGAACGTTGGTCCAGCGGCCGCAGGGCATCGCTGTTGGCGCGCGCGTTGGTGTGGACGAAGCCCGGGCACAGCACCGTGACGCCGAAGCCCTCGCTTGCCAATTCCTGGGAGATGCCTTCGGAGATGAAGACGACTGCCGCCTTGGACGCGCTGTAGGGCGTATGGCCGGCCAAGGGCAGCAAGCCACCCAGGGACGCGGTGTTGACGATGTGCTTCTCGCCCGCCTGGCTGCGCATGCGCGGCAGGAACACGTCCAGGCCGTGCACCACTCCCCAGACGTTGACGCCCAGGATGAAGTTCCAGTCCTCCATCGTTGCCTCGAGCACCGTGCGAAAGGGCCGCCACGAGACGCCTGCGTTGTTGCA
>JAQGMU010000458.1 GCA_028292195.1 Ramlibacter sp.
CACCAGGTTGACCGGCGTGCTGTTTCGCTTGCTTACGGACGCCGCGCAGCGGCCCCGACCAGGGACAAGGGCCCGAGAGGGCGCTTGTCTTGTCCGTTCAACCGAAATTCTTCGCCGCGAAATCCCAGTTCACCAGCTTGTCGAGATAGGTCTCGACGAACTTCGGCCGGGCGTTGCGGTAGTCGATGTAGTACGCGTGTTCCCACACGTCCACCGTCATCAGCGCGCGGTCGGCGGTGGTGAGCGGCGTGCCGGCGGCGCCGGTGTTGACGATGTCGACGCTGCCATCCGGCTTCTTCACCAGCCAGGTCCAGCCGGAGCCGAAGTTGCCGACGGCGGACTTGACGAAGGCTTCCTTGAAGGCGGCGTAGCTGCTCCACTTGCCGGTGATGGCCTGGGCCAGCGCGCCGGTGGGCTCGCCGCCGCCGCCGGGCTTCATGCAGCTCCAGAAGAAGGTGTGGTTCCAGATCTGGGCGGAGTTGTTGTAGATGGCGCCCGAGGACTTGCGGATGATGTCCTCCAGCGGCATGTTCTCGAACTCGGTGCCGACCTGCAGCTTGTTCAGGTTGTCCACGTAGGCCTTGTGGTGCTTGCCGTGGTGGTACTCGAGGGTCTCCTTCGAGTAGTTCGGTGCCAGCGAATCGATCGGGTAGGGCAGCGGGGGCAGGACGTGTTCCATGGCTCTTTTTTCCTCGGTGGGTTGTGGTCGTGAACGGGGCTGATTCTAGGGACCTTGCAGGCCTGGCGGCGAAACCGCGAGATCAACCTCGCCGTCGGCAAGGGCTGCGCGCAGCGCCTGTCCCGCATGCACCTGGGCAGCGGACGTAATGGGATGGCCGCTTGCCGCATCGGTCAGCAGCGCATAGCCGCGCTTGAGCACCAGCCGCGGGTCCAGCAGCTGCAGCCTCAGGTCGATGCGGTCGAGCCGCTGCTCCGTGCGTGCCACGCGCTCGGTCACCGCGCCCTGGAACCGGGTGCCGGCCACGGCCAGCGTCTCGCGTCCGCGCTGCAGCCGCGCCGCCAGCGCATAGCGCAGCCGCTGCGCGCCGCGCTCGATGCGCAGGTGCTGCTGCGCAGTGCGCGCCGAGGGCCGGCCCAGATGCGCCGCGGCCTGGTCCAGCCGCTGGCTGGCACGGTCGAGCCGGCGCCAGGCGGCGTCCTGCAGGCGCGCGGCCATCAAATCGAGCGCGCCCAGCCAGGTCTCCTGCGGCTGGGCCGCCAGTTCAGCCGCGGCGGTGGGCGTCGGCGCCCGCAGGTCGGCGCAGAAATCGGCGATGGTGAAATCGGTCTCGTGGCCGACGCCGCTCACCAGCGGCACCGGGCTGGCGACGATGGTGCGGGCGAGCTGCTCGTCGTTGAAGGCCCAGAGGTCCTCGATGGAGCCGCCGCCGCGCACCAGCAGGATCAGGTCGAGCTGCCCGGCTTCGGCCAGCGCATAGAGCGACTTCAGCGCGGCGACCAGCTCGCCGGGCGCCTGGGCGCCCTGCACCGCCGCCGGCGCCAGCACCACCGGCACATGGGGCGCCCGCCGGCGCAGGCAGGTCACCACGTCGTGCAGCGCAGCCGCCTGCAGCGAGGTGACGATGCCGATGCCGCGCGGCAGCAAGGGCAGCGGCCGCTTGCGCCCGGTGTCGAACAGGCCCTCGGCCTCCAGCCTGGCCTTCAGCCGCAGGAACTGCTCGAACAGCGCGCCCTGGCCGGCCCGGCGCAGGCTTTCGACGATCAGCTGCAAGTCGCCGCGCGGCTCGTAGACGCCCAGGCGCCCCTGCACCTCGACCAGTTCGCCGTCGCGCGGCATGAACTCCATCAGGCTGGCGGCGCGGCGGAACATCGCGCAGCGGATCTGGCCCTGGGCGTCCTTCAGGCTGAAGTAGCAGTGGCCGCTGGCGGCGCGCGAGAAGCCGGTGATCTCGCCGCGCACGGACACAGGGTTGAAGCGGGCTTCCAGCGCATCCGCGATGGCACGGCAGAGCGCGCCGACCTGCCAGACGCGCGTTGAAACCGCTGGGAACGGGGATGGCGCCGTTACCAAACGAAAGATCTCTCAGGGTTTACCCCATGGTATTTCATCCACAGCGTGCAGGTCGCGGCGGCTATGGTCGCATGCCAACCCGGGGACGCTGATTTCTCGGAGCAAGTCATTGAATTGAAAGAGTTTTTTCCTGCTCAAATGGTCATCGTTCTGTCACGGTGAAGCACTGGCGCGGGTTCGGGCGGTGCGGAGGGCCTGTTCTCAACAAAGTTATCCACAACTTTTGTGAGTGTCGTCCTACGACCACGGGTGCGCGTCCTACAGTTTCCAAGTCCGCGATAATTCGCCGCATGCGAGGCGCCGCAAGGGTGCCTTCCAAGTACAAACGGTGCGGAGGATCCCCTTTTGTTTTCGATCATACAAGCCGCGGGCTGGCCGATCTGGCCCCTGGTCGCCTGTTCCATCCTGGCCCTGGCGCTCGTCTTCGAGCGTTTCCTGAGCCTCAAGAGGGCCAAGATCGCACCGCCGCGCCTGCTGGAGGAGGCGCTGGCCGTGTCGCGCAATTCGGTGCCCTCGCCCGACGTGGTCACCCAGCTGGAACAGAATTCCGCCCTGGGCGAGGTGCTGGCCAGCGGCTTCCGCGCCCTGAACTCCGACCCGCGCTGCACCGAGGCCGACCTGCGGGCCAGCATGGAGCAGACCGGCCGCGCGGTGGCGCACCGCCTGGAGCGCTACCTGAACGCGCTGGCCACCATCGCTTCGGTGGCGCCGCTGCTGGGGCTGATGGGTACGGTGATCGGCATGATCGAAATCTTCGGTTCGCAGTCGGTCGCCGGCGGCGCCACCGGCGGCAACCCGGCGCAGCTGGCGCACGGCATCTCGGTCGCCCTGTACAACACCGCCTTCGGCCTGATCATCGCGAGTCCGGCGCTGATCTTCTGGCGCTACTTCCGCGGCCGGGTCGACGACTACCTGCTGACGCTGGAACTGGCGGCGGAGCGCTTCGCCCGCCACCTGGTGGCGCTGCGCCGGGGCTGAAGCGCGTGAACTTCCGTCCGCGTCCCAGGGATGAACCGGAGATCAACCTGATCCCGTACATCGACGTGCTGCTGGTGATCCTCATCTTCCTGATGCTGACCACCACCTACAGCAAGTTCACCGAAATGCAGCTGAAGCTGCCCACGGCCGACACCGAGGCCCAGCGCGACTACCCGAAGGAAGTGATCGTCGCGGTCTCCAGCGACGGCCGCTACATGGTGAACCGGCAGCCGGTCAACGGCCGCAGCACCGAAGCCCTGGCCACGGCCATCGCCGAGGCGGCCAAGGCCGGCAAGGACTCGGTGATCATCATCAGCGCCGACGCCACCGCCACCCACCAGTCGGTGATCACGGTGATGGAAGCGGCCCGCCGCATGGGCATGACGCAGATCACCTTCGCCACCCAATCCTCGGCGCAGGCCGGAGCGAAGTAGATGTCCCGGGCGCTGCAGCGCGCCTGGCTGCACCGCGGGCCGCTGGCCTGCGCGCTGTGGCCGTTCTCCCTTCTCTATCGTGCCGTGAGCGGCCTGCACCGGCTGGCCTATGCCGGCGGGCTGCGGCCGGTGGCCCGTCCGCCGGTGCCGGTCATCGTGGTCGGCAACGTGGTCGCCGGCGGCGCCGGCAAGACGCCGGTCGTGATCGCCGTGGTGCGGCACCTGGCGCGCCAGGGCCTGCAGGTGGGCGTCGTGTCGCGCGGCTACGGCCGCGAGGAACGCGGCTGCGCCGAGGTCGGCCCGCACGACGAGGCCCGCCGCGTGGGCGACGAACCCTTGCTGCTGCAGCGGGAGACCGGCGTGCCGGTGTTCGTGGCGGCACGGCGCGCCGAGGCCGCGCAAGCGCTGCTGCGCGCATATCCGGACACGCAGGTGATCGTCAGCGACGACGGCCTGCAACACCACGCGCTGGCGCGGGACCTGGAGATCTGCGTGTTCGACGCGCGCGGCGCCGGCAACGGCTGGCTGCTGCCGGCCGGCCCGTTGCGCGAACCCTGGCCGCGACCCGTCGACCTCGTGCTGCGTCCCGAGGAAGCCGAAGGCATCGCGGGCCATACGGTGTGGCGCACGCTGGCCAGCCACGCGGTGCGCGCCGACGGCACCCGCGTGCCGCTCGGGGACCTGGCCGGGCACAAGCTGGTCGCGCTGGCCGGCATCGCGAACCCCGCCAGTTTCTTCACCATGCTGCGCGCCGCCGGCCTGCCGCTGGAGCGCAGCATCGCCCTGCCCGACCACCACCGCTTCGACGACGGCAGCGCGCTGGACCCGGGCGCGACCCTGCTGTGCACCGAGAAGGATGCCGTCAAGCTGTGGCGGCTGCGCCCCGATGCGTGGGCCGTGCCGCTGCAGCTGGAAATCGAGCCGTCGTTCTGGTCCGCGCTCGACCGCCTGCTTGCGCCAAAGTTATCATCGGCGCATGGATCACCGACTGCTTGAGCTGCTGGTGTGCCCCGTCACCAAGGGGCCGCTGGACTATGACCGCGAACGCCAGGAGCTGCTGTCGCGCAGCGCCCGGCTCGCCTATCCCATTCGCGACGGCATTCCGGTGATGCTGGAGGAAGAGGCCCGCACCCTGAGCGACGAGGAACTGGAAGCCTTGCCTCGGCGCACTCCGCTGGTCTGAGGGCATGACTTTCACGGTGCTGATTCCGGCACGGCTGGCCTCCACCCGCCTGCCCGACAAGCCGCTGGCCGACATCGCCGGCATTCCGATGGTCGTCCGGGTGGCCCAGCGCGCCGGCCTTTCGTCCGCCACCCGCGTGGTGGTGGCCGCCGACAGCGAGCGCATTGCCGCGGCCTGCCGTGCCCATGGCGTCGAAGTGGTGCTGACGCGCGACGACCACCCCTCCGGCAGCGACCGGCTGGCCGAGGCCTGTGCCCACCTGGGCCTGCAGGGGGACGACGCGGTGGTCAACGTGCAAGGCGACGAACCGCTGATAGCCCCGGCGCTGATCGACGCCGTGGCCAGGCTGCTGCGCGAGCGGCCGCAGGCCAGCATGAGCACGGCGGCCCACGCGATTGCCAGCGTCGAGGAGTTCACCAGCACCAACGTCGTCAAGGTGGTGCTGCAGGCCGATGGCAGCGCGATGTACTTCAGCCGTGCCCCGCTGCCCTGGTGGCGGGACGGCAATGCCAAGGGCATCTCCGCCCTGCCGCAACCCAGGCCGCTGCGCCACATCGGCATCTATGGCTACCGCGCCGGTTTCCTGCGCCAGTTCCCGTCGCTGCCGCCGGCGCCGGTGGAAAACTGCGAGGCGCTCGAGCAGCTGCGCGCACTCTGGCACGGCCACCGGATCGCCGTCCACGTGACCGAAGCCGACCCCGGCGCCGGGATCGACACGCCCGAGGATCTGGAGCGCGTCCGCAAGCAGTTTTCCACTCGGGATTAACCCCGCGTGGGTTAGTTCCCGCAGGGGGTCGCATGCTATCCTCCCGGCTACAGGCGCGACGGCCGGCGGCAGCCCCCGGCCCGCAGTGCCGGCTGACTCCAACCCATCCGAGGATTCCATGAGACTGATCTTGTTGGGCGCGCCTGGCGCCGGCAAAGGAACGCAGGCTGCATTTCTCTGCCAGAAGTACGGCATCCCCCAGATCTCGACCGGCGACATGCTGCGCGCCGCGGTCAAGGCCGGCTCGCCGCTGGGCCTGGCCGCCAAGAAGGTGATGGACTCTGGCGCGCTGGTCAGTGACGACATCATCATCGGCCTGGTGAAGGAACGCATCGCCCAGCCGGATTGCGCCAAGGGCTTCCTGTTCGACGGCTTCCCCCGCACCATCCCGCAGGCCGACGCCATGAAGAACGCCGGCGTGAAGCTCGATTGCGTGCTCGAGATCGACGTCCCGTTCGCGGCCATCGTCGAACGCATGAGCGGCCGCCGCTCGCACCCCGCTTCCGGCCGCATCTACCACGCCAAGTTCAACCCGCCCAAGGTCGAAGGCAGGGACGACGTGACCGGCGAGCCGCTGATCCAGCGCGACGACGACAAGGAAGAAACCGTGCAGAAGCGGCTGGAAGTCTATGCCGCCCAGACCCGCCCGCTGGTGGAGTACTACGCCAACTGGTCCAGGGCCGATGCCGCCGCGCCGAAGTACCGCCGCATCGACGGCATGGGCACGGTGGACGAGATCACCGCGCGGGCGCTGCAGGCGCTGGCGGACTGCGGCAAGTAGTTCAATGCATCAACTCGAGGATCAACGCGATCCTCGCCTTCACCGGCGACAGGCC
>JAQGMU010000487.1 GCA_028292195.1 Ramlibacter sp.
TTTTCTTTCCCGGTTGGGGCTTCTTGTCCGCCCCGGGAGCAATCTCCTCGGCGTGGTGCTTCTTTTCCTGCTGCACCTTCTTGTCGTGGGCTATGTTGCGGGGGTCGGTCATGGGATGCTCTTTCGCTTTGTGAGGACGCATCCTTCCTGAAAGATTGTGCGGCGCAGGTAGGACAACCCGACGTTGGAGCCCGGAGGACGCCGGGAAACCCGCTCAGCGACGCCAGGAGCGGGAGGGTGCGGGCGATTGCCCCGGATGATGTTTGCTGTCATATTCGGCCGCCAGTCACCTCAACATCAGGCGTCGACATCCATGCGGCTACGACTCCGGTTCCTGCTGACGCTGCTGCAAGCCTTCATGCGGTCTCGCCTTGGCGTCCTGAACCCCTCGTCCATCTGGCTGCGCGTGCTTCCCAACGATGTCGACCTCCTGCACGTCACGAACGACCGTTATCTTGCGTACATGGATCTGGGTCGCAACGATCTTTCCGTGCGAATCGGACTGTTCGCCGCGGTGCGAAAACTGCGCGCGTACCCGGTGGTCAGGACCTTGAGCATTCGTTTCCGCCACCCTGCCCGCCTGTTCCAGAAACTGGAGTTGCGAACGCGCATTCTTTGCTGGAGCGAGGAGTCCGCCTGGTTCGAGCAGGAGTTCTTCCTGCGAGGTCGCAGCATCGGCCTGGCCTATTGCAAAGCCGAGATGAGGACCGCCAAGGGTGTGGTCAGCCCGCGCACCCTGCTCGATTTCGGCAACAACGGCGCTGTCCAGTCTCCGGACCGCCCTCCGCTCATTCGCTTGCTCGAGGAGCAAGAGCAAACGATGAAAGCGGCGCAGCAGGAACCGAAGGCGGTTTCTGCGGTGGCATGAGGCTCGCGGCGCCTTCAGTAGTCCGCGGCTTACAGCCAATATCGGCAAGCTCCGAGCCGCCCCCGGTCGAGCCACCAACAGATTGGATGCTCAACCCAAGGAGCCACCATGCCGACCGAAACCAGTCCAGGCCAGGAAGCGGAAAACAACGGAGCCCAGCGCGAAGACGAGCCGATCCCGACGGCCTCCGAAGACAAGGTGCTCGACGAAACCGCGCGCCTGGCCCGCGAGGGCCGCAAGGAACTGGAGTCCGACCCCAAGGAGCCCAAGTCCTCCTAGGCTGCCGCGATCCACGCTTCCAGCTTTGCCTCCAGCATCGCGAGCGGCATGCAGCCGTCCCCCAGCACCTGCGTGTGGAACGCGCGGACGTCGAATTTCGGCCCCAGCTTCGCCAGTGCCCGCTCGCGCAGCGCCAGGATCCTGAGCTCGCCCACCTTGTAAGCCGTGGCCTGGCCGGGCCAGGCCATGTAGCGCTCGATGGCGCGGCGGGCGTCGTCCTCGCTCGAGCCGTCGTTCTCGCGTGAGAAAGCGATGGCCTGCTCGCGCGTCCAGCCCTTGGCGTGCAGGCCGGTGTCCACCACCAGGCGCAGTGCGCGCAGCATTTCCATCTGCAGGCGGCCCAGCCACGCATTGGCGTCGTCGTACAGCCCGAGTTCGCGGCCCAGGCCTTCGGCGTAAAGCGCCCAGCCTTCGCCATGCGCGTCCCACCAGGCGCTGCGCCGGTAGTTGCTGGTCGCGCTTTCCTGCTGCAGCGCGATCTGGTAGTGGTGGCCAGGCTGCCCCTCGTGCAGGAACAGCGCGGTCATCTGCGTGGTGGCAAGAGTCTTCGCGTCCGTGAACGCCGCGAAGAAGACACCCGGCCGCGAGCCGTCGACGGCCGGCGGCACGTAGTAGGAAGATGCGGTGTCGCGCTGCAAGGGATCGACGGGCCGGATCTCCAGCGGCGCCCTGGGCGAGCGCTCGAACAATTGCGGCAGGCCGGCCTTGACGCGGTCGTTGATGGCGCGGTACGCCGCCACCACTTCTTCGTCGCTGCGGAACGGCGTGAGTTCGGGGCGCCCCTCCAGCGACTTGAAGAACGCCTGCAGGTCGCCGCGGAAGCCGAAGCGCTCCTTCACCTTCTCCATCTCGCCGCGGATCCGCGCCACCTCGCGCAGGCCCAGTTCATGGATCTCGGCGGGCCTCATGTCCGTGGTCGTGAAGGAGCGCACGATCATTTCGTACCACTGCGCCCCGCCCGGCAGCGCGCCCAGGCCAGACGTGCTGCGCGCCGCCGGCAGGTAGCGTTCGCGCATGAAGGTGCGCAGCCTGGTCACGGCGGGAACCAGCGCGTCGCGGACGGTGGCGGTGTAGGCCTCGCGCAAGCGCGGGCGGTCTGCTTCCGGCACGCCGGCCGGAAAGGTGCGCACGCCCACCAGGTACGGGTTGTCCTCCAGCCTGGCGGGCAGCAAGCCATCCAGCTGCGGCAAGGTGCGTTCGACGAGCGCGCGCGGCAGGACGACGCCGCTGGCCATGCCGGCCTCCATGTTCGCCATCGCCTGCTCGATATAGCCCGGCAGGCCCTTCAGCCGCTCGAGGAAGTGCTCGTAATTGGCGCTGGTCTTCAGCGGTTGCGAGCCCTCCCCGCCCGCCCACTGCGCCAGGCGCACCGGCATCCCGCCCGCATGCGTGATCGGCATCAGGTGGTAAGGCACGGCCATCAGCGCGAGCCGGTCGCGCGCGTCCCAGGCGAGCAGGTCGCGGGTGATGCGGTCGTCGCCGGCCAGGGCGGCGGTATCCAGTTCCCGCAGGCGGGCCAGCGTGCGCTCGTAGAACGCCCGCTGCCGCGCGCGATGCGCCGGGGCGATGTCGATCTCGAAAGCCGCTTCGTACGCCGCGTCGCCCGCGTTCTCCGTCGCTTCCAGCGGAAACAGCGCGAACATTCCGCGGTAGTAGTCCTCGGCGATGGCCCGGACCGGCGTGGACGTCTGGGCCCAGGCGACCGGCCCGAGCAGCAGGCCGGAGGCGATGGCGCCGTTGAAGGCGCGGCGGGAGAGGCTCGCAAGGGTATTCGAGTTCATGCTGCGGGTGGCCGATGCGCTTGTGGCGCGTCAGCCCGCTCGTTGGAAACCCGCGATGCTACCGGGAAATCAGGCAGCCTCCACCCGCACCCGCCGCAGGTGCTCCCGCAGCGCGTCGATGCGCTGCTCCAGTTCTTCCTTCGAGGCGACCAGCGCATCCTGTTCCACTACGCGGCTCTGCCGGGCCGCCCAGTGCAGCCCCATGGTGGCCAGGCCGCCGAAGGCGCGATGGGCCAGGAACTGCACGTCCTCGCGGTCGCCCGCGGCCAGCGCCCGCGCCATGGCATCCACCGTCTCGCGCTGCGAGCGCATGAAGCCGGGGAAGACTTCGATCCACTCGGGGTCCACCACCACCACCTCGTCGTCGGGGCTGCTGGTGACCCCGGGCCTGGCGGCCGTCGCCTCCACGCGGCGCTCCCGTTCCTGCAGCTCGCCCTCCAGTTCCCGCAACGTGGACAGCAGGGCCTCGCGGCTCACGGGTTTGACCAGGAAGCGGTCCGCGCCGGCTTCCAGGGAGCGGGCCGCGGAGGCCTCGTCATCGTTGCCCGACAACATCACCACGTGGCAGTGCGGCCGACCCTGCGCGGCTTCGAATTCGCGCACCCACCGCACCGTTTCCACGCCGCTCTTGAACGGCATCTCCAAGTCCAGCAGCAGGTAGTGCGGCCAGCGCCGCGCCATGGCTTCGGTGGCGGCCTGGCCGTTGGCCGCGGTCTCCACGCTGAAGGGCGGGCTGGGCAGGAAGCGCCGCGTCACGAGCCGCGTGTACTCGTCGTCGTCCACCAGCAGCACCTCGCGCGGCGGCATGTCGCTGACCCAATGCGCCGCGGGCCGCTCGGCCAGGTCGGCGGGCACTGGCGCCGGCACCTCGCCCTTCAGCGGGCGCAGGGTCAGCGTCAAGGTCGTGCCCTTCACCGGCCCGGTCTGCAGCGCCACGTCGCCCAGCTGCGCCCTCGCCATCAGCCGCGCCGAATAGGTGCCCAGGCCGGTGCCGCCGGTCTTGCCGCTGGTGACGTACTTTTCGAAGAAGCGACCGGCAATCCCGGGCGGCACCTCGCCCGGGTTGTGCACCAGCAGCAGCACCGGGTCGCCCCGCTTCAGCGTGACCGTCACCCGGTTGCCGGGGCCCGCCGCTTCCACCGCGTTCTTCACCAGGTTGGCGATGATCGAGTAGCACAGCAGCTCTTCGCCCCGCACGTAGACCGGCACGCCGTCGGACCCCTGCTGGTGCAGCGTCACCGCGTTCGCATCGGCGTAGGAATGCAGGTCCACCAGCACGCGCGTGGCCACTTCCCGCAGGTCGACGGCCTGGGGCCGCAGGTCGTAGTTGCCGGTCTCCATCTTGAAGAGGCCCAGCGAGAGGTTGACCATCTCCAGCATGCGAAAGCCCGAGCGCTGCAGCACCCCCACCAGCTCCCGCTGCTCCGTGGTCAGCCGGGCGTCGTCGCGCAGCAGGCGGGTGGCGCCCAGGATGCTGTTCAGCGGCGTCTTGAGGTCGTGCCGCGACATGCGCTCCACGTCCTCGCGCAGGCGCGCGTTCTCTTCCAGCGAGCGGTTGCGCTCCTCGGCATTCAGCCCCTGGCTCAGGCGGCGGGCGATCACCACCGCGGGCGACAGCATGAACAGCGCGAAGCCGATGGGCGTGAACTTGCGGCCGGCGCCCAGCGTTTCGATCAGCACCAGGTCGAGCACCAGGGTCACGACGATCGCCAGCATTCCCGCCAGCAGGATCCGGGCGTCGACCGGCGTGCGGCGCTGGGCGCGCACCATCGCGAAGGCGACATAGAGGCTCATCACCACCGCGCTGGCCTGCCCCGGAACCGCCGCATGGGAATACACGGCCGGCGGCAGCACGACGACGGCAACGGCGGCCAGGCCCAGCGCGGCCACCACGCCCTGCACGACGCGGCGGTGCATCTCCACCGGAAACAGCCCGCGCAGGGTCAGGGCGAACAAGACCATGGACACGATCCATGACAGGTACTCGGCGCGCATGAAGGCCAG
>JAQGMU010000663.1 GCA_028292195.1 Ramlibacter sp.
CCAGCCCGGGGGGCACCAGCCCTTCGACCAAGTGCCGACGTACGACTGCACCGGGCGCACGTCGCTGTCCAGCGTGAGCACGGACGGGACCAGCGTCGTCTTCTCCGACATTGCCCGGGTGGCCCGCGGCAGGGTGCTCTCGTTCGTCATCAGGCCGGGGACCACGGGCGCCGACCGACTCGTCTTCGCCAAGCCCACATCGAAGGCTCTGAGCCTGCTCAGCTTCGATGCACCGCCCGTCTTCACCCCCACTGGTCAGCTGCCCCCACCGACGTCGGCGCCGGCGGTCGGTGCCTTGACGCCGGGGGCAGCCGTCAAGGCTCCGATGGCCGGCCCGTGGGCGCCACGCACTCCGGCGCCCAGCCCCCAGAGCCTCCCCACTCCTGCGCTAGCTGGCACCGAAGCGCAGCTCGGCGGCCTTGCAGCGACGCCGGCGACTGACGAGAGCCTTGTCCGCTGGGCAGCCCTCGGCGGCCTGGCGCTCCTGCTGTCGTCAGGGGCATGGTTGGCGTTCACGGACAAGCGTCCGGACCCGACGGGCCAGGAGTGGGGCTTCGGTCGCTACCGGGCCCCGCGACACGGTCGCGCGCCCAGCCTGTGACCCCGTTGCCGGGAGTGTTCGGGTCGGTGGCGCCGTACCTGTCGGACTACGGCTATGCCGCGGTGGCGCTGTTCGTGCTGCTGGAGAACTTCGGGCTCCCGCTCCCGGGTGAGGCCATTCTCGTGACAGGCGCCATCTTCACGGTCTCCGGTCGACTCGACGTGAGCATTCTCGTGCTGGTGGCCGTGGCCGCGGCCGTCATGGGGGACAACCTCGGCTACGCGCTAGGCCGGTTCGGCGGCCGCTCCCTGGCCGTCCGCCTCGGCCGGCGCTTCGGCGTCAGCTCCGAGCACCTGGATCGCGTCGATCACTTCTTCTCCCGGCACGGGGGCAAGGTCGTCGTGGCTGCCCGGTTCCTGCCCCTGCTCCGCCACCTGAACGGCATCGGCGCGGGCCTGTCGCGGATGCGGTGGCGCCGCTTCCTGATCGCCAACGGCCTCGGTGCCGGTATCTGGGTGGCCGTGTGGACGGCGATCGGCACCCAGGCAGGCGCCCACCTCCAAGCCGTCGACACCGTGCTGCGCGAGGGCACGCCGCTGATCGCTGGGACCCTCGTGCTGCTTGTCGTGGCTCTGGTGGTCCGTCGGCTGCTGCGGCGGCGGGTCCGCGACGAGCTCCCGGTCGTGCCATGAGCACCCTGGCTCTCGAGTCCCTGCAGCGTCGGATCCGTGCCATGCACTCGCTCTGGGCCGACGCCGTCTCGACGATGAGCCTGGCGCAGGTCAACCACGTCGAACGCGAGGGGGTGCTCCCGATCGCGTTCTCCTTGTTCCACCTCACGCAGCTCGAGGACGGCGCGCTGCTGCTGCTCGGCGGCCTCGAGCCCGTGTACGACGAGCAGTGGGGCGACCGCATCGGGCCGGCGATCCGCGACCACGGCAAGCACCGGACCGTGGCAGAGATGACCGGGCAGCGGATCGGTGACTACCAGGCGTTGTGCGAGTACCAGCAAGCCGTCTTCGCCCGAACCGAGATCTGGGTCTCCGAGCTCGACCCGGCAGATCTCGGTCGGGTGGTGGTGGAGCGGCCGTTCCCGGAGCTCATCGCCAACACGTTCAGCGCGCGGGTCGCCGGCGCCGTCGGCGTCACGGTTCTCGACGGCCTCGAGTGCTGGGTCTACCAGCACGGGCTGCGCCACCTGGGTGAGGTCGAGCACGCCCGGGCGCTCGTCGGACTAGGGGGCATGACGTCATGATCGAGATCACGCTGCTTGGGACGGGCAACCCGCTCCCCGATCCGCACCGGGCTGGGCCGGCGACGCTGGTGCGCGCCGGCGACACCACGTTGCTGGTCGACGCCGGCCGCGGCGTGGTGATGCGTGCGGCCGCGGCCGGGACCGGACCGAGCGCGCTGACCGCCGTGCTGCTGACGCACCTGCACAGCGACCACATCACCGATCTCGGCGATCTCGTGACGACCCGGTGGATCACCACGTTCGAGCCGTCGCCCCTCAAGGTCCTGGGCCCTGTCGGGACGGCGGGCGTCGTCGCCGGCCTGATGCAGTCGCTCGCCCCTGACATCGCCTACCGGACGGCCCACCACGACGACTTGGAGGGACCGCCTCCGGTCGAGGTGGCCGAGGTCGCAGACGGTCTGGCGCTGCAGCACGGTGAGGTGTCGGTCCGGGTGGCTCCGACCGATCACCGCCCCGTCGAGCCCACGATCGCGTTCCGCATCGAGCACCGGGGCGTCGCGGTCGTGGTGGCCGGAGACACCGTCCCGTGCGCCAGCCTTGATGCTCTGTGCCTCGGGGCGGACGCGCTCGTCATCACGGCGATCCGGAAGGACGTGCTCGAGGGGATCCCACTGCCCCGGTTGCAGGACGTCCTGGACTACCACTCCTCGGTGGAGCAGGCCGCGCAGACCGCGGAGCGCGCCGGCATGTCGACACTCGTGCTCACTCACTACGTCCCAGCCCTCGTGCCAGGTAGCGAGGACGAGTGGCGCGCGCGGGCGCGGCCACACTTCAACGGCCGGATCGAGCTCGGTGACGACCTGCACCACGTCGTCATCGGTTGACCCATTGGGTCGTCAACCCGTCGTGCCCTCGATCTCCAGGACCGCTTGCTCGTCGAGCCACTGGTCGTCAGCAGCCTCGATCTCGACGCACCGCAGCCGTCCGGTGAAGCGCGCGGGGGCGGTGTAGTCGGCGACCGTGAGCCCGCGGTCGCAGCCGACATCGACACCGGTGTAGCCGGTGCGGGCCCGAGCCAGCTCGGGGACGAAGCCCTGACCGACGACGACTCCGTCGACCAGCAGCTCGACGACTCCGCTCGTGCCGCACCGCTGCACCTTGACCTCGAGGCGCACCGCGCGGCCCACCGGCACCCGGGCGGTGGACCGGACGACCGAGTGCGTGCCGGCATGGACGTGGTGGTGCACGAGATGGCCCCCGTCCACCAGGAGGGCGTAGCCGCCGTTGCGGTCGCCGTGCGAGATGAGGACACCGTGGTCGG
>JAQGMU010000543.1 GCA_028292195.1 Ramlibacter sp.
GAGACGAACACCAGCTTCTTGCCGTCGATGACCTTCACGCGGGTCTTCTCCAGCGGCGTTTCCATGTCGACTTCCTGCATCGGCATGTCGCGCGTGACCTCGTACGCCAGCAGCATGGACAGTTCGTTGAGCAGGCGGCGGAAGCTGTTGGTGCTGGCCTCCTTGTTGCGCATCAGCGAGAGCTTGTGCTGCACCAGGGGGTGGTCGATGACGTGGACGTTACTGCTTGGCATGATGCTTTTCACTTTCTAGAAGACGGTTCCGTCGCTGGCGACCTGCAGGGGCGGCAGGCCGTTGCGATGGCGCTGCGCCAGCGCCCGGCCGGCGGCCCAGGAGCCGCCTTCCAGCACGCAGGCCAGCGGCAGGCGGTGTTCGTCCAGGTGCAGGAGCTTGCGCACCGAGCGCGCCACTTCGTCCATCAGGGCCACGGTGAGGGCGCGCCATTCGACGATCAGGGCATCGCCCGGCTGCCAGACTTCACGCGTGGCCGACAGGTCGCGCAGGCGCAGCAGGCCGCTGTCGATCAGCAGGCCGCCATTGCGGTATTCAGGCAGGGCGGTCAGCGCGTCGAGGCCGCGGGTCTTCACCCCGACCCATTCGAAGGGCTCCAGCAGCGAGTACGTGAGCCACTGCGACAGCTTGTGGAAGGGCACCCAGCCGTCGGTGAGGCCCGGACCGCGCACGGCCTCGTGCCGCCAGCAGTCGCCGAGCGGCACGCCCTCGATGGCGTTGCTGGCCGGCCAGATGCCCGACAGGCTGAGCAGCAGCTGCGACAGGATGTCGTGCGCCGCGACTTCGGCCGTCGGCGGCACGGCGGTGCCCGGGGGCGTGACGAGCAGGTCGAACAGGCCGGCCGGCCGGCCCTCCTCGCCGAACACCTCGGGCTGTTCCACCATCACTTCGCCCAGGCGGCGCAGCAGCGCGGCGCGGCTTTCGACGCCGATCAGCGGATTGTTCTCGCGCACCTGGAAGGCCGAAGCCAGGTGGGCCGTGACCAGGCCGCGCAGGCCCTTGGCGTCCACCTGCAGCGGGTGGTCCTTGTCGCTGGAGAACATGCCGCTGGTGAAGGCATGGAAACTGGCCACGCCCAGGCCCTCCGAGCGCGTGAAGGTCTTGCCGGTCGCGGGCTCGACGTAGCTCCAGCCGGCGCCGGCGCCGGCGTCCAGCAGCACGCTGACGACCGTGAGGTCGATCATCGCGTGGGCCCGGTTCTGCGGCGGCTGGCCGGCCAGCAGTCGCTCGAGTTCGGCCTTGCGGTTGATGCCGCCGGCCTCGAAGTGGCGCCAGCGGCTGTGGTACGGGATGTGCAGCTTCGGGTAGCGTTCGCGCGTGACCGTGGCCACTTCCTGCGCCGCGGTTTCCAGGAAGCCTTCGTCGACGACGAACCAGGCCGACTCGCCGGCACGGGCGCGCTGCAGCAGCTGCCCGCAGCGCTCGCGCACCGTGGGCGTGGTGCGCAGGAGGCCGACCGCCTCGTGCAGCGCCGGGTCTTCGGCCAAAGGGTTCACAGGCTGCGTCCCTTGGCGATCTTCAGCGCCTCCGCATCCGGCACCACGCCGGGCGTGAAGTAGCCGGCAGCCTTCTTGGCGTCCATCTCCACCTGGGCGTCGGCGGGGATCAGGTAGTCGGGGATGTTCACGCGCTCGCCGACCTCTATGCCGCTGTTGGTGATCGCGTCATATTTCATGTTGCTCATGGAGACCAGGCGGTGGATCTTCTTCACGCCCAGCCAGTGCAGCACGTCGGGCATCAGCTCCTGGAAGCGCATGTCCTGCACGCCGGCCACGCATTCGGTGCGGGCGAAGTACTGGTCGGCGGTGTCGCCGCCCACCTGGCGCTTGCGGGCGTTGTAGACCAGGAACTTGGTCACTTCGCCGAGCGCCCGGCCTTCCTTGCGCGAGTAGGACACCAGGCCGACGCCGCCGCGCTGCGCGCCCTGGATGCATTCCTCGATCGCGTGGGTGAGATAGGGCCGGCAGGTGCAGATGTCGGAGCCGAACACGTCGGAGCCGTTGCACTCGTCGTGCACGCGGGCGGTGAGTTCCACCTCCGGATTGGCCAGGTCGCGCGGCTCGCCGAAGATGTAGACCGTCTGCCCGCCGATCGGGGGCAGGAACACTTCGAGGTCGCTGCGCGTGACCAGCTCGGGGTACATGCCGCCGGTTTCCTCGAACAGCACGCGGCGCAGGTCGGCCTCGGTGCAGCCGAAGTGCTTGGCCACGCCGGGCAGCCACCAGACCGGCTCGATGGCGGCCTTGGTCACCATGGCGGCGCCGCCTTCGGTGAGGAACTTGCCGTCGGGTTTGAGCCGGCCCTTCTGCAGCGCCTCGATCACCTCCGGCAGGATCACGTGGGCCTTGGTGATGGCGATGGTCGGGCGGATGTCGAAGCCGGCCGCGAGTTCGGCCGAGAAGACATCGGCCACGATGGCGCCCCAGGGGTCGAGGCTGACGATCTTGCCGGGCTCGGTCCACTGCGGGTACGGGCCGATGATGTCGGTGGGGCTGGTGTTGGTGAGGTCCGCCTTGTGGTCGCGGTTCAAAGCCCCGGCGGCCACCGCCAGCGCCCGGTAGACGCTGTAGGAGCCGCTGTGGGTGCCGATCACGTTGCGGTGGCTGCGCTTGGTGGTGGTGCCGACGACGGGCCCCCGTTCGGCGGGTGTGGCGGCGCCCCATTTGATGGGAAGCGCGCCCTGCAGGCCGGCGTGGGAGGTCAGGCGGATATGGCGCGGTGCCGAAACTTCGGATGGCATGACGGAGCCCCTCAAAAAAGACACTCTATCAAAGACCGTGCCAAGGGGATGAAATTAGCTGGCTTTGCCGCCCTTGGGCTGTGCTGGCCACGACCCTGCGGATCCGTGAGATCCGTGGAACCCTGGGATCCGTGGAACCTGTACGCTGGGGTGGAACCTGTGGCTGCGGTGGAACCTGTAGGCTGGGGTGCAACCCCAGCACCCGCTACTCCCCAACCCGCCCCGGGGCCCCCCCCCCCCCCCCCCCCCCCCCACCCCCCCC
>JAQGMU010000608.1 GCA_028292195.1 Ramlibacter sp.
GGCCTGGGCAAGACCACGCTGTCGCACATCATCGCCCACGAGCTGGGCGTGAACCTGCGCCAGACCTCCGGCCCGGTGCTGGAAAAGCCCAAGGACCTGGCGGCGCTGCTGACCAACCTGGAGCGCAACGACGTCCTCTTCATCGACGAGATCCACCGCCTCTCGCCCATCGTCGAGGAAATCCTCTACCCCGCGCTGGAGGACTACCAGATCGACATCATGATCGGCGAGGGCCCGGCGGCCCGCTCGATCAAGCTGGACCTGCAGCCCTTCACGCTGGTGGGCGCCACCACGCGGGCCGGCATGCTGACCAATCCGCTGCGCGATCGCTTCGGCATCGTCGCGCGGCTGGAGTTCTACACGCCGGAGGAGCTGACGCGCATCGTGCATCGCAGCGCGGGGCTGCTGAAGGTGCCCATCGATCCCGAGGGCGCCTCGGAAATTGCCTGCCGCTCGCGCGGCACGCCCCGCATCGCCAACCGCCTCTTGCGCCGGGTGCGCGACTACGCCGACGTCAAGGGCACGGGCAAGATCGACAACGCGATCGCGCAGAAGGCGCTGGCGATGCTGGACGTCGACCCGCTGGGCTTCGACATCATGGACCGCAAGCTGCTGGAGGCGGTGATCCACCGCTTCGACGGCGGCCCGGTCGGCCTGGACAACGTGGCCGCTTCGATCGGCGAGGAGCGCGACACGATCGAGGATGTCATCGAGCCTTATTTGATCCAGCAGGGCTTCCTGCAACGCACGCCGCGCGGGCGGATTGCGACGATGGCGGCGTATCGGCACCTGGGGGTGGTGCCGCCGACGAATGCGGGAGAGTTGTTCTCGGGGTGAGCGGTGGGGTCGCCTGCGGCGAACCCACCCTACGGGGTGCCGGCGGGCGGGTGAATTACGGGATTGCCGGTGTGCGTAGGCTGGGTTCGCCGGAGGCGACCCCAGCGTTCACGCCCACCGGCGCGGCGTTCAACGCAATCAACAACTGCGCCACGTAATACGTGGCCAGCACCGCGAACTGCGCCATCGGCAGCGGCAGCGCGAACCGGTCCACCGCCAGCAGCGAGTCGCTCGCCATGAAGAACAGCGCGCCGATCGCCACGGCGACCGAGCGCGCATCGCGCAGCAGCAGCGCACGGCCGATCGCCTGCGCCGCCATCAGCGCGATCATCAGCGTGTACGCCGCCACCGCCACCCGCAGCACCGGGCCCAGGGTGGGGAACAAAAATGCATACATCGCCGCGCCGGCCACCAGCGTGGCCACCAGCGCCCGGCCGCTCGGGAACCAGGGCAGGCCCTGCCGGAACAGCACCAGGTAGCAGACGTGCGCCAGCAGGAAGCTGGCCAGGCCGGGGATGAACAGGTCCGGCAACAGCAGGAACACGTCGCCCGCCAGCGAGAAGGCCAGCGCGGCGACGAGCAGGGCCTCGAAGCGGCCGCCCAGCCCGCGCTGCAGCACGCAGGCGACGGCCAGCACCATGGCCAGCGGCTTGAACACCTGGTGCAGTCCGGTGAGGCCCGTGGCCGCGGTGGCGGCGGCCAGCGCCGAGGCTTCGATCAGCAGCACCTGCGGCACGCTGATGCGGCCCTGCAGCACCGCGCCCACCGCCCACAGTGCGGCGCACAGCGTTCCCAGCCAGACGACCGACACCGACAGCGGCGCCTGGTCCGCATGCCAGAGGAAGAAGACCACGCCGCCCAGCACCGCGGCGAACTGCAAGCCCGCGAACCACGCGACGGCCCGCGAAACCGGCGGGTGGTAGCGCCGCACCTGCGCCAGATCGAACGGCGTCTTCGGAAAGCGCTGCGCCACGTCGGCCGGCCGCCAGCCGGGCGGCTTGACCCAGACGCGCAGCTTGTCGCCCCAGGAGCGGGCCTGCCAGCTGTCCCTGGCCAGCGACCAGTAGACCTCGGCGTTGGACCACAGCGGGTCCCAGCTGTCCAGCGGCGCGCGGGTGCCGTAGACGCAGCGCTCGTCTTCCTCGCGGAAGCTGCCGAACATCCGGTCCCAGATCACCAGGATGCCGCCGTAGTTGCGATCGAGGTAGGCGTCGTTCACCGCGTGGTGCACGCGGTGGTTGGATGGCGAGCAGAACCAGCGGTCGAACCAGCCGAGCTTGCCGACGTGCTCGGTGTGCACCCAGAACTGGTACAGCAGGTCGATCAGCGCCACCACCGCGAACACCAGCGGCGGCACGCCGGCCAGCGCCATCGGCAGGTAGAACAGCCATCCGAGAACGGCGCCGGAACTGGTCTGGCGCAGCGCGGTCGACAGGTTGTAGTCCTGGCTCTGGTGGTGGACCACGTGCGCCGCCCAGAACACCGCCACCTCGTGGCCGGCGCGGTGCAGCCAGTAGTAGCAGAAGTCGTAGCACACCAGCGCCAGCAGCCAGCCCACGGGCGAGGTCCAGAAGGCGTCGTGGCGCCAGAGCGCCAGCCAGTGGAAGGCCGCGGTGTAGATGACGACGCGGAACAGGCGCGTCAGCACCGCGCTGACCTGGCTCAGCATGCCCAGGCTGATGCTGTTGATGGCGTCGTTCAGCCGATAGGTGTTGCGGCCGCGGAGCACGCCCCAGGCGTACTCGATGCCGATCAACAGCAGGAAAACCGGCGTCGCAAGGACGATCACCTGGCTTGGGGATAGCTCCATGCCCCGATTCTCGCGCGGCTCAGGTCAGGGCGCCTCTGGCATCAACCCGGATGATCTTTTCGACCTTGCCGTGGGCCAGGCCGCCGCCGACGCCGATCAGGTATCTGTGGAGGTTGACCGTGGGGTCGCAGTGGCCAGGGATCAGCCAGATGGTGTCGTCCAGCCGCGGCACCCGCTGGTTGGCGCCGGCAGGCCGCAGGATGCCGTGCTCGTCGCCGCCGTTGAAGTATTCCAGTTCACCGGTAGGCTGCAGCGTCAGCACCTTCGGCAGCCCGGAGTCGATGGCGTGGCTCTTGTGGCCCGCGTCGCACACCGCATGCCGCAGGGCGGAGCTCATGACCTGCGACTTGACGAACAGCGCATGCTCGAACTGCGGCTGCGCCGGGTCGCGGTCGTTGGCGGCGTAGTCGGCGTCCATGAACATGAAGGAGCCGGCCTGCAGCTCGCCGAACACGCCGCTGGCGGCTTCGCACACCATGCTGCCGGTGCCGGCGCCCGTCACCAGTTCCACCGGCACGCCCTCGGCCTCGATCTGCTTGCGCGTGAACAGCACGTCCTGCACCACCACGCCGATGGCGTCCCGCCGCGCCTGCGCCGTGCGCAGGTGCTGGGCCCGGCCGTGGTAGGCCTGCAGGCCGGCGAAGCGCAGCGCCGGGTGGCGCCGGATCTCGTGGGCCAGTTCCACCGCCGCCCGGCCGGGCGGCACGCCGCAGCGGCCCTGGCCGACGTCGATCTCCACGAACACGTCGATCACGGCGGGCGTGCCGCCGTGCCGGCGCTCGTTCATGGCCTGCGCCAGCCGCCGCACGCCCTCCAGGCTGTCGACGGCGATGGCCAGCTGGCCATGGATGGCCGTCAGCTGGTGCGCCAGTTCGGCCACCCGCGCCAACTTGGCGGGGGCCACGACCTCGTTGCTGATGTAGACGTTGGGCACGCCGCCATTCACCATCACTTCGGCTTCGGCGACCTTCTGCACGCAGACGCCGACCGCGCCGGCCTGCATCTGCAGCTTGGCGAGGGCCGAGCTCTTGTGCATCTTGGCGTGCGGCCGCCAGCGGATGTCGTGCTTGCGCGCGAATTCCGCCATGCGGCTCAGGTTGCGCTGCATGGCGTCGAGGTCGAGCACCAGCGCCGGGGTGTCGATGGCGCTGACGGGCTGGCCCACCAGCCGCTTCAGCGCTTCAGAAAGAGGTGTTTTCGTCGGCTGCGCCATGTTCCAGGTGCTGGGTGTCGGACCAGCCGATCAGGGTGAACCCCTGCGGGGTCCAGAGCAGTCGGTTGATCGCGCCATTGGGCAGCTGCCAGGTGCGCGGCGAATTCACTTCCTGGCCGGTGGCGATGCGGTACAGCGTGTCCAGCACGCCGCCATGCGCCACCACGGCGATCTGGTCGCCGGGGTGGCGCGCGGCCAGGTCGCTCACGGTGCGCGTCACGCGCTCGCGCAGCTGCAGCAGCGACTCGCCGCCTTCCGGTGGCTCCCACTCGGGCATGCGCTTGCGCCAGTTCTGCGCGTGGTCCGGCCAGGTCTCGTGGATCTCGTCGAAGGTCTTGCCCTCGAACATGCCGAAGCGGCGCTCGCGCAGGCCCGGGTGCGCCACCACCGGAATGCCGGCGGCGTCGCCGATGGCGCGGGCGGTTTCGTGCGCGCGCCCGAGGTCGCTGGAATAGACGGCGGCGATCTGCTCCGCCGACAGCGCATGGCCGACGCGCCGCGCCTGCCAGCGGCCGGTTTCGTTCAGCTGGATGTCCAGCTGGCCCTGGATGCGCGCATCGACGTTCCAGGAAGTTTCACCATGCCGTACGGCAATGATGCGAGTGGCTTCCATATCCACCCATTGTAAAGAGCGGTTCTGGATCGCGCGGGCAAAAAGTGTTTTCCGTGTATCAGCTGCCGACGCGGATGTCGACGCGCCGTGGCCCGGCCGGCGGATTGGGAAAGCCCTGCATGGCCGCCTCGAACATCACCGGAAGCACCGTCCTGCTGTCGCCCCACGGGCCGTCGTTGGTGGCCCGGGTCTCGTACACCACCTGCTGGTTGCCGAGGTCGCGCACGATCACGCTCACCTCTCGATGGAACCACTGCTGTTCCATCCGCGGGTACAGCGGGCCGCCCAGGCCGATGCCCAGACCCCGGTGGGAGTAACCGACACCCCAGCCAAAGCCCCAGCCTCCGTAGTCCCAGGGATCGGCGAACGGCGACAGCACGCGTTGTTCGCGGGCGGAAACCTGCACCGTGTAGCGGGGCGCACTGTCGTCGCGCCGCAACCCGGCCTTGTAAAGCGCTGGGTCAGCCATGGACTCGATCGCGGTCTGGATCGGATCGCTGGACTGCTGCGAGGGCAGCCGTTCGAAGCGGTAGGCCGGTTGCGCCGGCACGCTGCTCAGGTGGGAGTAGGTCTGGACCGCGTGGTCCAGCGTATAGCCGGTGGCACAACCGGACAGCACGATGGCCGCCAGCACGGCCCCCATCAGGGGAGTTGTCATCCAACGCATCTCATGCACCTCCTTTTGCCGGGCGCCGGGCAGCGCCTAAATCTTGATGACCTGCAAGCCGGGCAGCTGTGGCGCCGCGGGAAATTCCTCGTGGTCGAACGCCTTGTCGCCATCGGCGCTCGCCACGCCGTTGGGCGTCAGACCCTTGAAATCGTGCAGCGTTCCGTCCGCCAGGTGGGACGGCACCACGTTCTGCAGGGTTTGCAGCATGTTGTCGAGGCGGCCGGGGAATTTCTTGTCCCATTCGCGCAGCATGGCGCCGACCTGCTTGCGTTGCAGGTTCTCCTGGCTGCCGCACAGGGTGCAGGGGATGATGGGGAAGGCCTGCACGCCGGCCCAGCGGACCAGGTCCTTTTCCGGCACGTAGGCCAGCGGGCGGATCACCACGTGCTTGCCGTCGTCGCTGACCAGCTTGGGCGGCATGCCCTTGAGCTTGCCGCCGAAGAACATGTTGAGGAACAGGGTCTGCAGCATGTCGTCGCGATGGTGGCCCAGCGCGATCTTGGTGGCGCCCAGTTCATCGGCCACGCGGTACAGGATGCCGCGGCGCAGCCGGCTGCACAGGCTGCACATCGTCTTGCCGGCGGGGATCTTGTCCTTGACGATCGAGTAGGTGTCCTGCTCCTCGATGTGGAAGGGCACGCCCAGGGCCTTCAG
>JAQGMU010000062.1 GCA_028292195.1 Ramlibacter sp.
GAACGGGATGCGCAGGATGGACGCGAACAGCGGTACCGTCGTCAGCACCACGATCAGGCCGGCCAGGTTGCCCAGGTACATCGAGGCGATCAGGCCCCAGACGAAGTCCTTCTGTTCGACGAACAGCAGCGGTCCGGGTTGCAGGCCCCAGATCAGCAGGCCGCCCAGCAGCACGGCGGCCGTCGGCGAGCCCGGGATGCCCAGCGCCAGCATGGGCAGCAGCGCGCTGGTGCCCGCCGCGTGGGCGGCCGTCTCGGGTGCGATCACGCCCTCGATCTGCCCGGTGCCGAACTTGGCGCCGTCCTTGGACATCTTCTTGGCCAGCCCGTAGCTCATGAACGATGCCGGCGTGGCGCCGCCGGGCGTGATGCCCATCCAGATGCCGACCAGCGAGCTGCGAATCGAAGTCATCCAGTACTTGGGCAGCTGCTTCCAGGTTTCGAACACGACGCGCGGGCTGATCTTGGCGGACTTGCCGGAGAAGGCCAGCCCTTCCTCCATCGACAGCAGGATCTCGCCGATGCCGAACAGCCCGATCACGGCGATCAGGAAGTCGAAACCGCGCATGAGGTCGGGGATGCCGAAGGTCAGGCGCAACTGGCCGGTCACGGTGTCCATGCCCACCGCGGCCAGCGCGAAGCCGATCGCCATGGAAGCCAGGATCTTGAACGGCGAGCCCTTGCCCATGCCGACGAAGCTGCAGAACGTGAGCAGGTAGACCGCGAAGAATTCAGGCGGGCCGAACTTGAGCGCGAACTTGGCGACCACGGGCGCCATGAAGGTGATCATCACCACCGCCACCAGGGCGCCGATGAAGGAGGAGGTGAAGGCGGCCGTCAGCGCCGCGCCCGCGTGGCCCTGCTGCGCCATCGGGTAGCCGTCGAAAGTGGTCGCCACCGACCACGGCTCGCCCGGGATATTGAACAGGATGGAAGTGATGGCGCCGCCGAACAGCGCACCCCAGTAGATGCACGACAGCATGATGATCGCCGAGGTCGGCGACATCGTGAAGGTCAGGGGCAGCAGGATGGCGACGCCGTTGGCGCCGCCGAGCCCCGGCAGCACGCCGATCAGCACGCCCAGCGTGATGCCCACCAGCATGAGGAGCATGTTCATCGGCGTCAGCACGACGGCGAAGCCATGGAACAGCGCAGTGATTTCGTTCATTGTGAGAAGTGGCCTTTGACGGATGCGGAGAAGCGGTGCTTCAGTAGCCGAGGAAGGCGAGCGGGTCGAGGCTGCCCTTGGCGAGCGGCACTTTGAACCACACTTCGAACAGCAGGAAAAACAGCACGCTGATCACCAGCGCGGTCACGACGCTCTTGCCCTTGTGGAACTTGCCCAGCAGGATCATGAAGCCGGCGATGTAGACCGCCGAGGCGACGTAGATGCCGACGAACTGCACCGCCAGCACGTACACCAGCGCCGGCAGCAGCACCACCAGCACGCGCCTGAGCTGTTCCGAGTCGACGAAGATTTCGGTGCTGCGCTTCTTGCCCAGCAGCGCCTGGTAGAGCGCGCCGGCCGAGGCGAGGCACAGGATCAGCCCGACGTAGAAGGGAAAGTAGCCGGCGCCCGGGCCGTCGGTGGTCCAGCCGGCGCCGAGCTTGAAGCTCGTCACCAGCACCACCAGCCCGAGGGCGAGCAGGATGAGGGCCACTGCCGCTTCCATGGCGAAGGTGGGAACGCCGCGGCGTTCCGGTTCGCCGGCGTCTTGTTGCATGTCCATGCCGCTGGTCTCCTGCCGTCTGGCCGGCGCAAAGAGAAAAAGAAAGGAAGGGAACGGGCCGGCCCCGCGCGGGGCGGGGCGGCCAGGGTCAGTTGGCGATGAAGCCGGCTTCCTTCATCAGCTCGCGGTGGCGCTGTTCGGCGGTGCCGAGCCACTTGCTGAAGTTCTCGCCTTCCATGGAGGTCTGGTTGAAGGCGCCCTTCTCCATGTAGTCCTTCCATTCGGGCGTCTCGCGCACCTTCTTCAGCAGGGCGACGTAGAAGTCGGTCTGCTCCTTGGTCACGCCCGGCGGCATGAAGACGCCGCGCAGCATGGTGTAGGCCGTCGGCACGCCGGCTTCCTTGCAGGTGGGGATGTCGCCCCAGGCCTGGGTGTCGGTGATCTTGGCCTTGTACGGCATGCGCTGGTCGTCGAACACGCACAGCGCGCGCAGCTGCCCTGCGCGCCATTGCGCCACGGCTTCGATCGGGTTGTTGACGGTGGAGTCGATGTGCTTGCCCACCAGCTGCACCGCGACCTCGCCGCCGCCCTTGAACGGGATGTAGATGAACTTGGTGCCGGTGGCCTTCTCGATGCCGACGGTGAGGATCTGGTCTTCCTGCTTGGAGCCGGTGCCGCCCATCTTCATCTTGCTCGGGCCCGCGGCCTTGACGGCGGCCAGGTACTCCTTGGCGTTCTTGTACGGCGTTTCGGCGTTGACCCAGAGCACGAAGTTGTCCAGCGCCATCATCGACACCGGCGTCATGTCGCGCCAGTTGAACGGCACGCCGGTGGCCAGCGGTGTGGTGAACAGGTTGGAGAGCGTGACCACCAGCTTGTGCGGATCGCCCTTGGCGCCCTTGACGTCCAGGAAGCCCTCGGCGCCGGCGCCGCCGGCCTTGTTGACCACGATCAGCGGCTGCTTCATGAGGTTGTGCTTGACCACCACGCCCTGGATCAGGCGGGCCATCTGGTCGGCGCCGCCGCCGGTGCCGGCCGGCACCACGAACTCCACCGGCTTGGTGGGCTCCCATGCCGCCTGGGCCGTTGCCATTGCAGCCGCGGCGATCACGCCCACGGCCACCTTCGACATCGCCATCCTGGCTTGTGCCGCAATCTTCATTGCCTGTCTCCTGTAGTGTTTCGTCGCCCGTCGCATACATGATGCGCGCATGCTGGGAGCGCGGACCACATGCTGGTGCCGGCGTTGCCAAAAGTTTCTTGACTGAGGTCAAGAGATGGCGGCCTCACAGGGTTTGTCCGGGGGGCGGAAGACCCTGCGCGAAAAACGGAAACGGCGGCCTCGCGGCCGCCGTGCATGAGCCATTGCGAGCGCGACGGCGCAGCCGCCGCGCCGCGCCGCGCAGGCTCTCAGGCCAGGGACGACCGTTCGATGTGGGCGCGGCGCATGGGCCGCAGCACGAACCACGCCATCAGTGCCGCCACGGCGTTCATGACGCTGGCGACGATGAACACCGTGTGCCAGCTGCCCGTCGCCGTGGCCAGCACGCTGGACAGCGGGACCAGCAGCGCAGCCGTGCCCTTGGCCGTGTAAAGGAGGCCGGCGTTGGCGGCGGCGTACTTCGAACCGAAGGTGTCGGCGCAGGTCGAGGGGAACAGGCTGTAGATCTCGCCCCAGGCGAAGAACACCACGCCGGTCAGGATCACGAACGCCACCGGGTTCTGGCCGAAGTTGTAGAGCGCCAGGATGCCCACGGCTTCCAGCGCGAACGCGATGAACATCGTCTGCTCGCGGCCGATCTGGTCGGAGACCCAGCCGAAGAAGGGACGCGTGATGCCGTTCAGGACGCGGTCGATCGCCAGCGCGAAAGTCAGCGCCGGCAGGGCCAGGCCCATGAGGCTGACGGGCACGTCGCCGATCTTGAAGTCCTTGGCGATGGGCGCCAGCTGCGCCGTGGCCATCAGGCCGCCGGCAGCCACGGCCACGAACATCACGTACATGACCCAGAACACGGGGTTGCGCAGCACTTCGGCGGGCGAGTAGTCGCGGCGCGACTGCTGCACGTGGGCGGCGGCGCCTGGCTTGGCGTGGTCGGGCGCGCGGGTCAGGGCCCAGGCGAGCAGGAATACCACCAGGCCCTGGCCGATGCCGAAGTAGAAGAAGGCCGCTTCGTAGCCGTGCGACTTGATGAAGGCGGCGATCGGCACGATGGTGAGGGCCGAACCGGCGCCGAAGCCGGCGGCGGTCAGGCCGGCGGCCAGGCCGCGGCGATCGGGGAACCACTTGAGCGCATTGCCTACGCAGGTTCCGTACACGGCGCCGGCGCCGATGCCGCCCACCGCTGCCGCGACGTACAGCATGGTCAGCGATTCGGCATAGGAGTTCAGCACCCAGCCGATGCCGCACAGCACGCCGCCGGCCAGCACGACCGGGCGCGGACCGAAGCGGTCGACCAGGTAGCCCTCGATCGGCACCAGCCAGGTCTCGGTGAGCACGAAGATGGTGAAGGCCACCTGGATGGCGGCGCGCGACCAGCCGTGCTTGTCGGCGATCGGGTTGACGAACAAGGTCCAGCCGTACTGCAGGTTGGCGATCATCGCCATGCACACGATGCCGATCAGCAACTGTCCCCACCGGTGCCTGTCGGAACGGGCGGCGCCTGCTCCGATGCCGGTTGGGCTCCCGAATGGGGTTCCTGCGTCCACTGCGTGGTTCATGTTGAGTGTCTCCTGATGCGGGTAAGGGTCGGCGCCCGGCGCGGTCCGCGGCGGGCGGATGCGGCGGCGGTTGGGGTCATTCTCCGAGGCCTCGGGCCGGCGGAAATTGACCGCGATCAACAGCTCGGGTTAGTACGTACTGCGAGATCTACTTGAGCTACGCCGCCCCATGCCCCCAGTGCCGCACTGGCTGAACGGCCTGTAGCATGGTCAGGAAGCCATGATCTCCGCGCCCCCCATCCGCCTGGCCACCCGTGCCGACGCCGCCGCCATCGCGGCGATGTCCCGCGAGTACATCGAGCACGGCCTGCCCTGGAGCTGGCGCACCGGCCGCGTTGCCCGCGCGATCGACGACCCGAACACCAACGTCGTCGTCGTCGGCCCGCCGGAAGCGCTTGCCGCATTCGGGATCATGGGTTACCTCGATGAGGATGCACACCTCCTGCTCTTTGCCGTGCACCACGGGCAGCGGCGCCAGGGGATAGGCAGCGCCGTCCTCGGCTGGCTGGAGGACGTGGCGCGGGCGGCCGGCTCCAAGCGCATTCGCGTCGAGGCGCGCCGGGACAACGTGGCGGCGCGAAATTTCTACGGTGAACATGGCTACCACGAGCTTGCGATCACGCAGGCCATGTACAGCGGTGTTCTCGACGGAATCCGGTTGGAGAAGTGGTTGCGGGCGAACGCCTGACGCCGCTTTCTCCATTGCCGCCGCCGCGGCCCTGCCCTATGCTTCGCGCGAACATCCCACAGGAGAGGCACATGGCGCAGTACCGGCTGATGGTCAATGGCGGGACGCAGGAGGTGGACGCCTGGGACGGCGACATGCCGCTGCTCTATGCGCTGCGCAATTCGCTCGGCCTGCACGCGGCCAAGTACGGCTGCGGCCTCGGCCAGTGCGGCGCCTGCACCGTGCTGGTGGAAGGGCAAGCCGTGCGCTCCTGCCTGGTGAAGCTGTCCGACGCCGTCGGCAAACGCATCACCACCAGCGAGGGCCTGGGCACGCCCGAGAAACCGCATCCGGTGCAGGCCGCCTTCATCGCCGAGCAGGCTGCGCAGTGCGGCTACTGCACCAACGGCATGGTGATGACGTCGGCCGCCCTGCTCGCGCGCAACGCCAGGCCGACCCGGACCGAAGCGCAGGCGGCGCTGGCCGGCAACCTGTGCCGCTGCGGCTCGCACGACCGCGTGCTGAAAGCCATCGCGCGCGCCTCCGGCCAGGAAGCAGCATGATGGCCCTCAGCCGCCGTGATTTGCTCCAGGGCAGCGTCTGCGTCGTCGGCTTCTCGCTGCTGGGCCTGGCCCCGGCGTCGGCGCAGCAGGCAGCGCGCGGCGCCCTGCCGCTCGACCAGGTCGATTCCTTCCTCGCCCTGCGGCCGGACGGCTCGCTGCTCGTCTACTCCGGCAAGGTGGACCTGGGCACGGGCCACCGCATCGCCATCCGGCAGATGGTGGGCGAGGAGCTGTCGCTGCCCGTCGCCCGCATAGCCCTCATCGAGGGCGACAGCGCCCTGACCCCGAACCAGGGCCCGACGGCGGGCAGCAGCGGCATCATGCGCGGCGGCACCGAATTGCGGCGCGCCGCGGCGACGATGCGCGAAGGCCTGCTCGCCCTGGCGGCGCAGAAGCTGGGCGCCGAACCTTCCACGCTGCGCCTGCAGGACGGCCGCGTGCTCGCCGCCGACGGCCGCGCCGTTGCCGTGGCGGACCTGGCGGGCGCCGGGCCGCTCAAGCTGGCGATGAACCCGCAAGCCACGCTGAAGAAGCCCGCCGACTACGTGCTGGTCGGCAAGTCGCTGCCGCGCCCTGACGTGCCCGCCAAGGTCACCGGCCGCCACGTCTACATGCACGACTTCACGCTGCCCGACATGCTGCATGCGCGCGTCGTCCGGCCGCCGGCGGTGGGCGCGAAGCTGCTGGCGGTGGACGAGGCCTCGGTCGCCCGCCTGCCGGGTGTGCGGGTCGTGCGGATGCAGGATTTCCTCGCCGTCGCCAGCCCGGACGAGTGGGCCGCGATGCGCGCGGCGCGCGAGCTGAAGGCGCAGTGGAGCGAGGGCAGCACGCTCACCGGCCACGAGCGCGTGGTCGACTGGGCCAGGGCCGGTCCCTTCAGCGCCGAGGAAACGCTGGTCGACAAGGGCGATGCCGCGCGGCTGGCCGCGCTGGCGGGCGACGCGCAGCGGGTGAAGTCCACGTACTACTGGCCGCTGCAGTCGCACGGCTCGATGGGCGCTTCCTGCGCCGTCGCCGACGTGCGGGCGGACGCCGCCACCGTCTGGACGGCCTCGCAGGGCAGCCACCGGCTCGCCGCCTCCTGCGCCGCCGCGCTGGGCATGGAACCGGCCAGGGTGCGCACGGTCTACCTCGATGGCGCCGGCTGCTACGGAATGAACGGCCATGACGACGCCAGCGTCGAAGCCGCGATGCTGTCGAAAGCGCTGGGCCGGCCGGTGCGCGTGCAGTGGAGCCGCGAGGACGAGCTGGGCTGGGACCCCAAGGGGCCGCCGCAGCTGGTGGAACTGAGCGCCAGCCTCACGCCCGAGGGCCGCATCGACGCCTGGTCCACCGAGATGTGGTTCCCGCGCGCGACCGCCAACCTCGCCTGGATCCCGCTGCTGTCGCCGCAGGCCGCCGGCCTGCCGCAGCCCAGGGGGCAGTCGGTCGGCCTGATTTCGCAGAACGGGGATCCGCCGTACGCGGCCAGGGCGGTGCGCGTGCACGTCCACTGGCTCGAGGGTTCGCCGCTGCGGCCGTCCAACATCCGCGCGCCGGGCAAGGTGGCCAACTGCTTCGCGGTGGAAAGCTTCGTCGACGAACTGGCGGCGCGGGCCGGCGTGGACCCGCTCGAGTTCCGCCTGCGCGACCTGTCGCAGCCGCGCGGCCGCGAGGTGGTGGAACGGCTGGCGCGCCTGATGAACTGGCAGTCGCGCCCCAGCGGCCGGGCACCGACGGGCAGCGGCCGCGGCATGGCCTACGTCCACTACAAGCACAACGAGACCTTCGTGGCGATGGGCATGGACGTGCAGGTGGACCGCCGCAGCGGCGAGATCCGCGTGCTGCGCGTGGCTTGTGTCCACGACTGCGGGCTGATGATCAACCCGGACGCGGTGCGGGCGCAGGTGGAAGGCAACATCCTGCAGACGCTGTCGCGCACGCTGCACGAGGAAACCAGGTTCGACCGGAATCGCGTCACCAGCGTCGACTGGGCGGGCTATCCGCTGCTGCGCTTTCCCGAGGTGCCGCGGCTGGACATCGAGTTGGTGCAGCGGGTGGACCAGCCGCCGCTGGGGGCCGGT
>JAQGMU010000089.1 GCA_028292195.1 Ramlibacter sp.
CGTCGGATCCATGCTGGCGCTGTATGAGGCGCAGACCAGCGGGATCGGGCAGCAGGTGGACGTCTCCATCCAGGAATGCGTGGTGCTGGCGCTGGAAAACGCGGCGCAGCTGTTCGAGCTGGAGCACAAGGTGCGGCAACGCCAGGGCATCGAGCAGCGCTATGCCGGCAGCGGTGTGTTCCCCTGCGCGGACGGGCACGTGTATGTGTTCGCGGGCGGGATGGCGGCCGCGCGCTTCTGGCGCAACCTGGTCGACTGGCTGGTGGGCGAGGGCGTCCCCGCCGCGCAGGACCTGGGTTCGCCGAAGTGGAGCGACATGACGTACGTCAATTCGGATGCGGCGAAAGAGGCGTTCGCCCGCATCTTCGGCGGCTTCGCGCAGCAGCGGACCATGGCCGACCTGTACCTCGCCGCCCAGTCGCGGCGCATCCCCATGTGTCCCGTCAATTCGCCGGCGGACGTGGCCCGCAGCGAACAGCTTGCCGCGCGGCATTTCTTCGCCAGCGTGTTGCATCCTGCGTCGGGCAGGCAGCTGTCGATGCCGGGTGCGCCCTATCGCCTGTCGCACACACCGTGGGCCTTGCGCAGGCCGGCGCCGGAACTCGGCGCCGACAACCTGCAAGTCTTCGGCGAAATCGGCATTTCCGCGGCGGATCTCCTGGCGCTCCAGACCGAGGGAGTGGTCTGATGGGCTCCGGACCCCTGCGCGGCGTGCGCGTCTGCGACTTCACGTGGATCGGTGCCGGCTCCTATACGACCAAGCTGCTGGCGGACTTCGGCGCCGACGTCATCAAGGTGGAAAGCGCCACGCGGCTGGATCCCCTGCGGGCCACGGCGCCCTTCAGCGGCGGAACGCCGGGCGTGAACCGCAGCGGCTATTTCGCGGACAGGAACAGCAGCAAGCGCGCGATCCGGCTCAACCTGAAAAAGCCCCGGGCCCAGGAGATCGCCCGCCGGCTGGTCGCGCAGAGCCAGGTGGTGACGAACAACTTCTCTCCGGGCATCATGGACAAGCTCGGCCTGGGCTACGAGCGAGTCTCGCAGCCACACCCGGAGCTGGTCTATCTCTCCATGTCGATGCAGGGCGCCGACGGGCCGCACAGCGACTACGTGGGCTTCGGCCTCACCATCGCCGCACTGAGCGGGCTGTTCTATCTCTGCGGCCCGGAAGGCCGCACGCCGGTCGGGACCGGCACCAACTATCCCGACCACATCCCGAATCCCTGCCACGCCGCCTTCGCCGTGCTGGCCGCGCTTTACCATGCCCGCCGCACCGGCCGCGGGCAGTTCATCGACCTGTCGCAGACGGAGCCGACGACTGCACTGCTCGGCGCCGCGCTGATCGACTACACGGCCAACGGCCGGGTCGCCGAGCGCTGCGGCAACGATGATCCCGCAGCCGCGCCACGCGGTTCGTACCCATGCAGCGGCGGCGAGTGGATTGCCATCTCGGTCCGGACGGACACGGAGTGGCAGGCGCTGCAGGACTTCCTTGGCCTCGCCGCCACCCTGCCGCAGGCGGAATGGCGTGAACGGCCAGTCCGCCTTGCGCGCCGCAGGGAACTGGATGCGGCGCTTGCCGCCGCCACCGGGACGCGGGACGCGGGTGAGCTGGCGGCGCAGTTGCAGGCCCTGGGCGTGGCGGCCGCCAGGGTGGCTGACATCGCCCATCTCGTGCAGGAGGACCCGCAGCTTGCCCATCGCGGCCATTGGGTGCGTCTGGAGCATCCGGAAATGGGAAGAACGATCTACAACGCGCCGCCGTTGCGCCTTTCGCGCACGGATTTCCGCATGGACCGGCCCGCGCCGCTGCTGGGCCAGCACACGCAGGAGGTCTGCAGCGGGCTCCTGGGCATGTCGGACGACGAGATCCGCGACTGCGAGCAAGACGGCGTTTTCGACTGAGCTGCCAAACGAACCAAGCAAGGAAAGCAAGATGCCCATCGACTTCAGCGTGCAGGACCACATCGCGACCATGGTGCTGAACCGCCCGGAGGCCATGAACTCGGCGGACCGCGCCATGCGCGAGGAGATCTATGTGGCCTGGGAACGCATGCGCAGCGACCCGGACATCCACGTGGTCGTCATCACCGGTGCCGGGGACAAGGCGTTCTGCACCGGCTCGGACCTCAAGAACACGATGCCGCCGAAGGAAAGTTTCGCCGAGCTCTATTTCGGCGGCAACAGTCCCGGGACCATGATGCACGGCTTCGGCACGGACCGCCCGGTGATCTGCGCGGTCAACGGCTACGCCGTGGGCGGTGGCATGGAGCTCGCGCTGGCCTGCGACATCTGCATCGCCGTCGAAGGCGCCCGGTTCGGCTTGACGGAAGCGCGCATCGGCAGCGTTCCCGGATCGGGCGGGGTGCAGCGGCTGCCCCGGACCATAGGCAAGAGCGACGCCATGCGGCTGCTGCTCACGGGCGACATGGTGGACGCCGAGGAAGCCCGCCGGATGGGATTCGTCAGTGAGGTGGTGCCGCGCGCCGAACTCATGCCGACGGCCTACCGCATCGCGCGCCGCATCGCCGAGAACGCGCCCCTGGCCGTTCGCGCCATCAAGCGCATGGTGCAGCAAGGCATGGACATGCCGCTCCCCCTGGCGCTGGAAATGGACAAGCAGGTGTACGGCCTGCTGCGCGATACCGAAGACCGCATCGAGGGACGCCTGGCGTTCAAGGACAAGCGCCCGCCGGTGTACCGGGGCAAGTGAAATGGCAGGCCGCCGCAGCGCCGCCATCGTGGGCATCGGACACACGGACTGGCCCGGTGACTACGCCCGGGTGCGGGCCGGCGAGAAGCCGGCCGATGCCTATGGCTACGCCGCCAGCGCCTTTCGCGCGGCCCTGCGCGACGCCAACCTCTCCCGCGCGGACCTCGACGGGCTGATCGCCGGCCCGACGACCGCGTACGAGCGCATGGGTGAAATCCTCGGGCTCGACGTGCGGTGGGGCGGCCAGGCCGATGCCGTGCAGGCGGTCATGCAGGCGGTGCTCGCGGTGGAAGCGGGCCTGGCCGAAGTGATCGCCCTCGTCTACGGCAACGACCAGCGGTCTGCGGGCACGCAGTACGGGGGGCCCGACGCCCAGGGCGCGGCCGCCTTCCTGTCCTACGTGTACCACGCGCCGTGGGGGCTGACTTCGCAGGGCGCGCTCTACGCGTTGATGTTTCGCGCCTATCAGCACGCGTGCGGCATGACGGACGCCGAACTCGGGCAGGTAGCCGTCGCGCAGCGCGCCTGGGCCGCCATGAACCCGGCGGCGATCATGCGCGAGCCGGTCGGTATCGACGCCTACCTGGCCTCCCGGCACGTCTGCGAACCGCTGCGCCTGCTGGACTACTGCCTGGTGAACGACGGCGGCGTCTGCCTGATCATCGCCGAGGCCTCCCGCGCGCGGCGCATCAGTTCCAGCCCCGTCTACATCGAGGCGATCGGGCGCTCGGACCTGAACCGCGGCGCCACCGCCCTGGAGTCACGCCTCACGAATTTCTACCTGCCGGCACAGCAGGATGTGGCCCGCCAGGTTTTCGACGCCGCTGGCGCGGGTCCTCGCGACATGGACCTGCTCCAGATCTACGACAGCTTTTCGGTGCACGTCCCGCTGGCGCTCGAGGGCTACGGTTACTGCGAGCCGGGCGGCGCCGGGCGCTTCCTGCGTGAAGCCGGCATCGGCCCGGGCGGGCAGCTCCCCGTCAACACGAGCGGCGGGCACCTGTCGGAAAGTTACATGCAGGGGTGGAACCACCAAGTGGAGTCGGTCGTGCAGTTGCGCGGCACGGCCGGGGAACGGCAGGTGCCCGACTGCCGCTTTGTCCATTACTCCTCCGACGTGGCCGGCAAGGCCATGTCCATCATCTATGGCCGCTGAAGACCAAAGCGCCGCGGCGCCCGCCACGCCCAAGCGGGTGATGGGTCTCTACGACCGCCCTTTCTGGAGCCATGTCGCCGCCGGCAAGATGTGCCTGCAGTGCTGTGATGCCTGCCGCAGCTTCTGGTATCCCCCCGCGGCGGTGTGTCCCGCATGCCTGGCATCGGACTGGACGTGGACGCCTGTCTCGGGCCGCGGAAGCATCCTGAGCTGGGTCGTGTACCACCGGGCCTACCTGCCGGCTTACCCGCCGCCGTACAACGTGATCGCGGTTCGCCTCGAGGAGGGGCCGCTTTTCATGAGCAACCTCGAGGGCGGGGAGCCGGAGGGCAGCTGGATCGGCGCCCCGGTGCGCCTCACCTATACGAAGATGCCTGACGGTGCCGTGCTGCCGCGCTTCGTGCTCGATCGCCCATGAGGCCGCGCGCCGGCTGATCAACCCACGACCGCGATCACCCCGGTGGTTCCCGCTTGGCGGGCATCGCCCGATCAGCTGTCGGGAGCTTGGCGCAATACCTCAGGATCCGCCAGGTTGCGGTGCAGTTGGTCAACGAAGAAAGCCGGGCACCGGATGCTGAACATCGCCCCGTTGCCGAAGAGGCGAGCCCACCAATGCGCCGGCTGCTCCTCGAACCGTACGCCGGCCGGCCGGTGTATCTCCAGCAGTTCCCGCACGCGACCGACATGCGAATTCGGGCACCGGTAGGTGAACATCATTGGCTGGTTCGGGTCGGCCATGGAGTCATTCTGCCGCCGGCGCCATCCGGCATTCTGTGACTTATTCACCCGGCGGCAGCGGGCGCGGATTGCAACGGTCATTCATGCCGGCGCGGGAGCAACCTTCCGGACATGGCTACCGTCCAAAGTGGACTCACGCATCCTGCGGTGGATGCGCCACGAAAGGAAATCCGACATGCAACTCGACGCCTGCCTGGCCCGCCCCGGCTACACGCTGCGGTGAACAGCCGGGAGAACCTCATGGAGACGGCATCCAGGAAAGTTGTCGTGCCGGCAATCGCCGCCATCACTGTGGTGGCGGTGTGCGCCCTTGCTGCGGCCACCTTCGCGCCCCGGCCCGCGGGCGGACCATCCGCCGTCGAGCCCGTCGCGCTAAGCGCCGCGGCGCGGCTCGATGCGGCGGATCGTGCACTGTCGCGAGGCTATGCGCATGGCGCGGCGCTGGACTTGCGCGAAGCGGCGCTGGACTTCCGACACCTGGCGGAGAGCTGGCCGGCGGGAACTGGGCACCTCCTGATCGACGACTCGCTCGCGCTGGAAGGCGCCGCGATCGCCGCCGACGACGCAGCCCTGCGTTCAAGCGCAGCCCTGCGGCGCCGGTCGCTGCAGCCGCGCCTGCACCTGGCCGCCTACACGCTGCTCGCCGTGCTGCCTCTGTGACTCATTCACCCGGCGGCAGCAAGGTGACTCAGGATCCGGGCGGCGCCTGGATCCGCTTCAACCCACGACCGCCATTGCGGCGGTGGCACGCGCTAGCACGTCCCCACCTCCCGCGCACCGCAGTTCGGCGGAGGCAAAGGCCATGCGGCCGCCCAGCCGGTCGATGCGGGCCACT
>JAQGMU010000091.1 GCA_028292195.1 Ramlibacter sp.
ACACGCTGGCCGAACTGGCGCGCAAGCACCAGGTGGCGGAGAACGTGATCAACCGCCTGGGTGGGTTCATGGATGCCGAGGCGCTGCGCGCGATTGCGGATGGTGTTTCCTTGAATCTGGATACCGTGCCGGATGCCGAGGCCAGTGCCGTGGCGCTGCAGGCCAAGCTGCAGGAGATCGACAAGCTGACGAATGCGGCGCCGGCGGAAGTGGCGGGCGAGTTCGATGCGCGCAGTGACAAGCCGATCCTGCGCATCTCGCGTCGCCACCACGGCAACATCAAGTCCTCCGTCATCACGCAGGACTTCGTGCATGGTGCCGACTACGCTGCGCTGGCCGAGGCGGCGAATACCTTCCGGGGGTTGCTGGGCGAGGGTGCTCGCGTGATTCGCGGCGAGGGCGAGCGGGCGAAGGAAGAGAAGGTCAGTGACTTCCGCCAGGCGATGCGGTGGTTGATCTCTGAAGGGGAACGCGCGACGTCCAGGCAGCGTTACAAGGGGCTGGGGGAGATGAATCCGCAGCAGCTGTGGGAGACGACGATGGATCCGACGGTGCGCCGCCTGCTTCGCGTGCAGATCGATGACGCGATCGAGGCCGATCGCGTCTTCACGATGTTGATGGGGGATGAGGTGGAGCCGCGGCGGGACTTCATCGAGACGAATGCGTTGAGGGCGGCGAATATCGACGTGTGAGGACGCAATAGGCGAAGGCACAAAGGGGCCCCAAAAACCGCCGACCCTTGCGAATCAGCCACGGGGCCGCCGCTTTCAAAGCGTCGGCCAGCGGCCGGCCCAGGGGTGGGCCGCCTCATATTGCCGTGCCAGCGCGATCAGCGTCCAGTCGGCGCCGAAGGAGCCAACGGCCTGGAATCCGATGGGCATGCCGTTGGCCGCGGGCGCGGCCGGAATGTTGATCGCCGGCAGGCCCGCCGCATTGACGATGCCGGTGAAGGCCCGGTGATGCGCCGGGCCTGCTTCGTTCGCGTTCCACGGCATGGCCCCAGCGCTCGGCGTCACCATCAGGTCATGGCGCTCGAACAGGCGCGCAAACTGCGCGGAGATCTCGCGGAAGGCCGTCAGGATATCCAGATATTCCAGACCGGTGACGGCCTTGCCCTGTTCGATCATGTCGAGGTAGATCTCGCCGACCTTGCCCTGCCACGATCGGTTACGCAGCAGCCAGGCAAGGCCCGCCGCGCCGAGCTTGGGCCAGTGCTTCTCGAACAGCGCCAACTCCACCGGCAGCACGCCTTCTTCAACGGTGTGGCCCAAGGCGGCAAGATTGCGCGCCGTCTGCGCGCAGGCCGAAGCGATCGGCTCGTCCACGGGCCAGTCGCCAAAGCGCGGCACATAAAGAATGCGCAAGGGCCGGGGCGCCGGCTCGCCTTCCGCGGCGTCGAAGCGCAGCGAGTTGCGGTCTTCGGCCAGCGGCCCCTGGATTGCGGACAGCGCCATGGCCACGTCGTCCACGGTGCGTGCGATCGGGCCGATGACCTCGCAATCGTGCAGGATGACGGGAAGGCCATTGATGCGGGCAACCCGGCCGGTCGTTGGCTTCAGTCCAACCAGCCCCCCGTAGGCCGATGGCCGTCGTATCGAGCCGCCGCCATCCGTCCCCAGCGCCACGGGTCCCATCCCGGCGGCTACGGCTGACGCCGCACCACCGGAAGACGCGCCACAGGTCAGCGTCGGGTTCCAGGCGTTGCGCGTGGTGCCGAACAATCGCGTGTTCACGTTGCCCCTGCCGAGCGTGAATTCCGAGACGTTGGTCTTCCCCAGGATGACCGCACCTTGCGCGCGCAATCGGGCAACAGGGGTCTCGTCGGCATCGGGAATGAAGTCCCGGAAGACTTCGCTGCCCCAGGCACAACGCAGTCCCTTGACGGTGATGTTGTCCTTGATGCTGACCGGGACGCCGTCGAAAGGCCCCAGCGGCGCCCCTGCGGCGAAGCGCGCGTCCGCCGCGCGGGCCGCTTCGGTCGCGCCGGCGATGTCAAGCTGCGCAAATACATTCAGCTTGGGGTTCACGGCCTCCGTGCGCGCCAGCACAGACTCGAGCGCCTGCGTCGGGCGAAGGAGTCCGCTGCGGAATTCAGCGGCCAGGGTGGTGGCGGAAAGTTGCCAGCTTGGAATGGTCATGGGATTTGGCTTTGGTCGGGTGGGAAGGCATGAGATGCGATGTCGCCGGCCGCCGCGTTCCAGATGGCACGGCGCGCGCTCAAGGCCTTCAGGGTCTGTTCGAGGTAGGTGATGCGATGGGGCGCGCCGATCAGCCAAGGGTGCAGCGACAGGGCGAAGTACCTTCCGGTGCCGGCCCCTTCCGCATCGAGCTGGTCGAGCGCATCGTTGATCATTTCGGGGAAGCGCCAGGCTTGCAGCCTGCGGTCCCATAGCAGTTTCAGGTCGTCCCATTCACCCGCTGCGGGCAGGCTGACCAGGCCACCCGCACCCGGCATGCGGTAGGGCTGGTCATCGTTCGGCCAGTCAGCCACGTAGCGGATACCCAGCTGCGCGAGATGCGCGGGGGTTCGGCGGGACTCGCCGTGGTCCTGGCTGATCCAGCCGACCGGCCGCACGCCACAGGCCTGGTGAATGCGCGCCAGCGTCTCCTGGATGAATGCGTGTTCCTCGTCCTCTGGCATCGCACTGGAGATCATGCGGTTGGCGGCGATGCCATGCGCGGCGATCTCGTAGCCGCGCTCGAGGAAGGCCTTCACCAGGAACGGATATCGCTCGCAAGCCAGTGCATTGGCCGCCACCGTGACCCTGAGCCCATGGCGGTCGAGCAGGTCCAGCACGCGGAAGATGGCCACGCGGTTGCCGTACTCGTGCCACGTGTAGAGGCGAACATCGGGCTGGCGCCGCTCCTTCCAGCGCGTGTCCTGCACCGTCGCGGGCGCGGCATCGAAGTCCATGCATTCGAAATGCAGGAAAACCGGCACGGCGATACGAGCGTTGCCGGGCCAGACCAGGCGTTCGCGGCCAGGCACCGCGCTGTAGGGGAAGTGCCGGTGTTCCGTTTCCGTGATTGGCGTGCTCATGGATGCACCTCCACGGCGGCGGCAGGCTGGCGGCGAAACCAGTCTGCTATTTCAGCGCCCGTCGCCTGCCAGACTCCCTCGCGCGCGAGAATCTGTTCCAGGAGGCGGTCCAGGTGCGCGATCCGGTGCGGCTGCCCCAGCACGTACGGATGAAGGGGCAGGCACATGACGCGGCCGCCTTCGGCATACAGGCACTCGAACTGGTCGAGCGTGGCCCGGACAAAATCGGCGGCCTCCATCGACGAGCGAAAGTTCCAGCCATCGTTCAGGTCCATCGAATACGGGAGGGAAACGATTCGACCGTCGGCCACCAGGGTCGGCTGGTCGTCATGAAAGAGGTCGGAGGTATAGGACAGGCCGGCGTCCGCAGCCAGGCGGACGGTCTCCGGAGTGCCGGTATTGGCCGGAGAAAACCATCCCGTGAAGTCCCGCCCCGCCGCGGCGCGGAACCGGGCCTGGCAGTCGGCGATGTAGTCACGCTGCTGCGTCGACGACATGTCGAACATGTGGTCGGTGTTGAAGATGCCGTGACTCATCACGTCGTAGCCGCGAGCCTCGCATGCGGCGCGCACTTCCGGGTAGTTCTCGTAGCAGGCGATGTTCAGCGACAGTGTTCCCTTCACCTGGTGGCGGTCGAGTACCTCAAGCATCCGCCAGAAGCCCACCCGGTTGCCGTAGTCCCGCAAGCCATAGGCGTAGACATCGGGGTGCGGCATGCGCGGGTACGGGTTCATGGCGCCATGCAGTGGTGCGAAGGGGTAATGCTCGATGTTCGGCACGATCCACAGGGCAAGCCGGGCACCGTTGGGCCAGCGCAGCGGCGGGCGGTTCACGATCGGCGAATAGCCGCCAAGCAGGCGGTTCATGCCACGGTTTCCGGCACGCTGCGCATCATCGCGTGGATGCGGCGCTCCAGAGCGATGAAGGCATCGGTATTGCGATTGCGCGGGTGCGGCAGGTCCACGTCGAACACCTCGCGCACATGACCCGGGTTGGCGCCCATGAGTACCACGCGGTCGCTCAGGAACACCGCCTCGCTCACGCTGTGGGTCACGAACACGACGGTCTTGCGGTCCCTTTCCCAGATGGACAGCAATTCTTCCTGCATGACCTCGCGCGTATGGGCATCGAGGGCGCCGAAGGGCTCGTCCATCAGCAGGATGGACGGATCGTTCGCGAGCACCCGGGCAATGGCAATGCGCTGCTTCATCCCGCCGGACATCTCGGAGGGAAATTTGTCCGCGTGCGGGCCCAGGCCCACCAGGTCGAGATAGTGGCGGGCCTTGCCGAGCCGGGCCTGGCGGGGCATGCGTTTGAGCAGGCCGCCAAAGGCGATGTTCTCCAGGGCCGTCATCCAGGGGAACAGGGCGTATTCCTGGAACACCACCCCGCGGGCGGCGCCGGGTCCGCGGATCTCCTGGCCATCGAGCATCACCCGGCCGGCCGATTTCTCGACGAAGCCGGCAATCATGTTGAGCAGTGTCGACTTGCCGCAGCCCGACGGCCCCAACAGCGAAATGAAGGTGCCGTCCTCGATGTCCAGCGATACCTTGTCGAGCGCCATCATGCCCGTGTCGTACACCTTGGTCACGCCCTGGATGCTGATTTTCGTGGCCATCAGCGCGCTCCCGGCTTCGGCTGCCAGCGCAGGGCACGGCGTTCCAGCCGGCCCAGCGCGATATTGATGATGAAGCCGATGATGCCGATGACGATCGCGCCCAGCAGCATCCTGGCCACGTCGAAAAACGTCCGCGAATTGTTGATCAGGTAGCCCAGCCCCGATTCGGCGGCAATGAACTCCGCGGCCACGATCACGAAGAACGACATTCCGAATCCCATGCGCAGCCCGCTCAGGATGCTGGGCGAAGCGGCCGGCAATTCGACATGGCGGAACAGGTCGCGGCGGCTCGCGCCCATGCTCTGCGCGGCGCGCACCAGCACCGGGTCGATCTGCCGCATGCCCAGCCGCGTCGAGGTGAAGATCGGGAAGAAGGAGGCGTAGGCGATGAACACCACCTTGGACGTTTCGCCGATGCCGAACCACAGCACCAGGATCGGCAGGAACGCGAGCGACGGAACCGGCCGGAACATCTCGACGATCGGCTCGATCAGGCTCGCCGCGGTCCGGTTCCGGCAGACCACCACACCGCTCGCCACGCCCATCACGGCGGCGAAGGCAAAGCCCAGCACCACGCGGTACATGCTCGCGGTAATGTTCGTCCACAGTTCGCCGGAGCGGGCCATCTCGATCCCGACCGCCAGGACAGCCATGGGTGTCGGGATCAGCATCGGGTTGTAGAAGCGCAGCCAGGTGTTGTTCGCCCAGGTCACCAGGAACCAGAGGAAAAAGAACAGCACCACGGACCCGGCACGCAGCAGCGCATGCCAGCGGTCCTGCGCCAGCAGGCGCCGCTGCGTCCGCTGTGCGATCGCATGGCTGGGCAGGGAGACTGGGATGGTCGAAGACATGAACTACCTTGTTGCGTGAGCCTCGGAA